>DATEPD010000356.1:0-16518 GCA_035273365.1 Nitrospiraceae bacterium
CGCGAGCAAACGCTGAATGCGCTGCTCGTCGAGATGGATGGATTTGATACGACAGAAGGTGTGATTTTGGTAGCCGCGACCAATCGTCCGGATGTCCTTGACCCTGCTTTGCTCAGGCCAGGGCGTTTCGATCGGCAAGTCGTGGTCAATCGACCGGACTTGCGTGGCCGTACCGAAATTCTCAAAGTGCACTCGAAGAAAGTTCCAATTGCGGCGGATGTGGAGCTGGAAAAAATCGCGCGCGGTACGCCGGGATTTTCAGGAGCCGATCTGGAAAATTTAGTCAACGAAGCGGCGCTCTGGGCCGCGAGACTTAACAAGAAAGAAGTGGCATTCGTCGATTTCGAGATGGCCAAAGATAAAGTGTTGATGGGGGCTGAACGGAAGAGTTTGATTTTGAGCGACGAGGAGAAGCGGACGACGGCCTACCACGAAGCTGGGCACGCGCTGATCGCCAAGCTGATTCCTGGAACGGATCCCGTGCATAAGGTGACGATTATACCGCGGGGCCGAGCTTTGGGCCTGACGATGCAGCTCCCCACCGATGACCGGCACGGTTATTCGAAGGTGTATTTGTATAACCAGCTCGCCATCCTCATGGGAGGACGTGTCGCAGAAGAGTTGGTCTTGAAGGACATGACAACTGGAGCGGGTAATGATCTTGAACGGGCGACGGATCTCGCAAGAAAGATGGTTTGTGAATGGGGCATGAGTGAAAAGATGGGCCCCCTGACGTTCGGCAAACAAAACGAGCAGGTTTTCCTTGGGCGAGAGCTTGGGAGCCAGCGCGACTTCAGCGATCAAATAGCCATGGAGATCGATGAGGAAGTCAAACGGCTTGTGATGGAGAACTATGAGCGGGCGAAGAGGCTGCTCACAGAAAATATGGCCACCCTCAAGAGATTGGCCGAAGCCCTTTTGGAGAAAGAAGTGCTCGATTCATCCGATATTGATAACATCCTCATGCAGCCAACTTCCCAAGCAGTTCCTGCCTAAATTCTCCATCGCTGATCCTCGGACTCCATTTCAGGGCATTGGAGTCCCAGGCAGTACAATTGAACGACGATAGGCGAGAAGGGAGTCTTTCTCGCGAGTGGACTTGTTGTGGCGTACACTACACAGGCCCGCTGATAATAGATGCCTTGGGGTGCGTCGAGGCTCTCTATAATATGGAGGCACTGTCTTTTCGTGATAGAACCGAAGCTATTGACGCGACAGGCAAAAGATCGGCTGATCGAATTCTCCGCCAAACCACTCATTATGGGTATCGTGAATGTGACGCCGGATTCATTCTTCGACGGGGGCCGTTATTTGGATACAGCCGCTGCTGTGGCTCATGCCGTCAGATTGGTGGAAGAAGGGGCTGATCTGTTGGATATCGGTGCGGAGTCGACGCGCCCCGGCGCGGACGCCGTGAACGAGGCAGAAGAATATCGTCGTGTGATCCCAGTTGTGAGGGCAGTTGCAAAGGCTGTCACCGTTCCAATTTCGATCGATACTTCTAAGGCTGCTGTTGCCCGAGAGGCTCTTGACGCAGGGGCAGTTCTCGTGAACGATGTTACGGCGTTACGAGGCGATTCTGCTATGGTCGATGTGGTTGCTCGATCGGGAGCCGGAATCGTCTTGATGCATATGTACGGTACGCCTCGTACAATGCAACAGGCTCCCTGCTACGATGACGTGGTTGGGGAGATCTCAGATTTTTTCGAGGAACGAATCGGTTTCGCGATGGCACATGGCATTGTACGAAGGCAAATCATCCTTGATCCGGGTATCGGGTTTGGTAAGCTGCTGGTACATAACCTAATGTTGTTAGCTCAATTGCGCCATTTCATGCAGTTTGCTTGTCCATTGTTGATCGGCGTTTCACACAAGGGCTTCTTAGGACAACTTGTCGACCGTCCGGTTCAGGAGCGTCAGTGGGCTACAGCGGCGGCGGTGGCAATGGCAGTGGATCGTGGCGCCGGAATCCTTCGCGTCCACGATGTGAGGGGCATGAAGGATGTGGTGCAGGTGGCAGCGGCGATCAGCCAACAGACAATCGAATCCATGAAAATACATCATGCGTAAATTATTCGGGACCGATGGGGTTCGAGGGGTTGCCAACCTCGATCCAATGACCAGCGAAATGGCAATGCAGCTGGGGCGAGCCGCAGCTCATTTGTTTATGCGCCGATCCGGACGTCATCAGATCGTGATCGGCAAGGACACCCGCATTTCCGGCTATATGTTGGAGTCGGCATTGACCTCAGGCATTTGCTCAATGGGTGTCGATGTGTTGCTGGTTGGTCCGATGCCGACACCCGCGATTGCCTTCCTGACGAGGAGCCTCCGTGCCGATGCAGGGGTGATGATTTCTGCCTCGCACAATCCCTACCAGGATAACGGCATCAAGTTTTTCTCCAACGATGGGTTCAAGCTGCCCGATGAAATGGAATCCCGCATTGAGGAGCTCATTGTTTCAAACGAAATTGCCCATCTGCGTCCGACGGCTGATGCTATTGGGAAAGCCTATCGAATTGACGATGCCGAGGGGCGTTACATCGAGTTCGTCAAGCGATCTCTTCCGAGGGAGCTGGATTTTCAGGGAATCAAAGTGGTGGTCGATTGTGCCAATGGCGCAGCCTACAAGGTTGCGCCGACGGTGTTGCGCGAACTCGGAGCAAAGGTCGAAGTCATCGGTAATAAGCCGGACGGGATGAATATCAATGCAGGCTGCGGTGCGGTCCATCCCGAGCTGTTGCAGCAGGCAGTCCGAGAACAAGAGGCTCATCTCGGATTGGCGTTAGATGGGGATGCCGATCGGGCCATTTTTGTCTGCGAGCAGGGACAGGTCGTGGATGGGGATCATATTATGGCGATGTTGGCACTCGATCTTCATCGCCAGGGGCAATTGGCGAAGCAGACAGTGGTGGGGACTGTCATGAGCAACTTCGGATTGGAACTCGCGATGACACGAGCGGGTATTGCCCTCACGCGGACTGCTGTGGGTGACAGATATTTGCTCGAACGGATGTCGGCCGGAGGCTATAACTTCGGTGGAGAACAGTCGGGCCATTTTATCTTCCTTGACCACAATACGACCGGTGATGGTTTGATTTCTGCCTTACAAGTCTTATCGCTGATGAAACGTACGGAAAAGCCGTTGTCCGAGTTGGCTCAAGCCATGACTGCGGTTCCGCAAGTGTTATTCAACGTGAAGGTGACGAAAAAACCAAATCTCGACGGAGTCCCCGAGCTACAACGCGCGATCTGTGAAAGTGAACGGCGTCTTAACGCCAGCGGGCGCGTGTTGGTGCGCTACTCCGGGACCGAACCGCTACTGCGGGTGATGGTCGAGGGTGAATGTGATGACACGATTCGTGAAGTAGCCAATCATCTCGTCCACGTCGTCAAGACTCATCTGGGTTAGGATTATCGCCCTCCATTGAGGGAGGCTCATGCTGCCGTCCCTCACTGTGTCCTTCATTGTCGGGCTTCTCATTGGATCACAGCTTCCCTATTTTCCCTGTCCGCTTCGTTCTTCCTCTTCCTCTCTGCGCTCGGCGCCTTCTTCCTTGAACGACTCAATCGGTACTCCGTCCGCCAGACATCTTGGCTTTACGGAGCACTCTTGGTGGGAGTTGTCTATTGGAGTGTAGCCGTCAATTTGGCTGCTCGTGACCCGATAGTCGAACAGACGTCCGAAGCGGTGATCGACGTGACCGGTCGTATTGTGGCGCCCGTGCAACCAGCGCCAGATCGACTGGTCATGGTCATCAGGTCGGATGATCCGGTTCTTGCCTCAGGAGCATCCAGATATATTCGGTTGACCTGGCGCACACCGGATCGAATGTTCTTCCAAGGCGATCGGGTCGGCTTTCGGGCAATGTTGCGCAGTCCGAATGGGTCATTGAATCCTGGCGGATTCGACTATGCGGTCTATCTTGAGCGACAAGGGATCGAATCGATCGCCACGGTGACCGGATCCGAAGCGGTGCACTTTTTTGAGTCTGGGCGTGCGCACGTCTGGTGGGCGATCTGGAATCAATTCGATCGGTGGAGGAGTAGTATCCGTCTTGCTGCGCTGCAGACGCTTCCCCAGCCCGCGTTGGGACTCTATGTGGGCATTATCATCGGTGATCGAGGATATTTGGATTCTGATCTGCGGGATCAATTTATGGCGACCGGTACGGTGCATCTCCTTTCTATTTCGGGAAGCCATTTGGGTCTCGTTGCATTGCTCATCTTCGCAGTCGTGAGATGGTTGATGATTCTGTTGCCCGCGGATTGGCTTCTTGCGATGACTCGGAGAATTACGCCGACTCGCGTTGCCGCTGTCTGCACGTTCGTTCCTGTTGCAGGCTATGCCTTTCTGGCCGGAGCGGAACTGGCTACCATGCGGTCGTTGCTGATGGTGACTGTGGGCCTGAGTGCAATCTGGCTGGGCCAGGAGCGCCGTCTCTTCCATGCCCTCTCTGCTGCAGCGGTGGTAATTTTGCTGCACGATCCTCAAGCGTTGTTTGATATCTCCTTCCAGCTCTCCTTTTTGTCAATCTTCGCCATAGCTGGGTGGCTCTCCTGGCCGACCAAAAACGAACGACAGTCACTGACGAATGAGCCGTCGGTACTGACATGCTGCGCCCGTTGGGGGCGAGACGCCGTGGTGATGAGCGGGGTAGTCACCGTAGTGACTCTTCCTCTTGTTGCGTATTATTTCAATCAATTGCCCTGGCTTGGTCTTTTCACCAACGTGGTGGCCGTTCCCGTGATGGGGATTTTGCTGGTTCCGATAGGACTTGGTACGGGAATCTGGCAGATCGTGGTAGGGGGAACCCTGTTGCCCTTGGCTTCGGTGAATCAGTGGTTACTCGAACAATTCGTAGCGGCGGTCCGTTTGATGTCGATTCTACCTGGAGTGGAATGGCATGTGGCGGCTCCTTCTGCTCTCACCATGGCGGTATTTTATAGTTGTCTTGCACTTCTGTGGTGGCGAGTGGGCGGCGCGGCATTCCGCCTGGCAGTAGGTGCGGGAGTACTCTTGCTATTGGTGTGGTGGGCCTGGTCTCCACGGATGTTTCTTGATGGAGATCACTTCCGAGTCACATTTCTGGATGTCGGGCAAGGTGACAGCGCGGTTGTTGAGCTGCCTGATGGACAGGTGGTGTTGATCGACGGAGGGGCGACGTATGAGCGATTCGACATGGGGCGTGGAGTGGTAGCTCCGTTTCTCTGGAACCGGGGAATCCGCACCATCGACCAGGTGATTGGCACGCATCCTCAGCTGGATCATGTTGGAGGTCTTGCCTGGGTGGTCCGCCACTTTATGGTGAAGAATTATTGGGGATCTGGAGAGATACGCGAAGAATTGTTCTATCGTCGACTGCAGCAATCATTGGCTACCCAAGGATTACAAGAAGGGGTAGCCAGAGAAGGACAGGAAATTATCTCATCCGGTCCTTGTCGGCTGGTGGTTCTCAACCCACCAGTCGACAAGCATCTTGATGTGTCCCACCACGATAGCCACGTGGATGGGCATGAGTTGAATAACCACTCGGTGGTAACGCGTCTGACATGTGGTCATCATACGATGCTTTTCGCTGCTGATGTCGAACGAGACGGCTTGGCGCGGATGACGCGCTCAACATCTCAGGGCACAATCGAGGTCCTCAAGGTACCTCATCACGGAGCGGTGAGCTCCTTGAATCGTGATTGGTTGACATCAGTGCATCCTCAGTATGCCGTATTTTCGGCCGGTCGCCATAATCCCTACAGGCACCCAGCCAAGGTTGTTCTTGATGCATATGGGTCTGAAGGCAGTACCGTGTTGCGAACTGACCGTGACGGCGGAGTGTGGTTTACGGGAGGAGTCTCCGACACTTCGTTCCATGTGCACCGAACGAGGGACTTGGTGTGGCAGCCGACGAACCAAGCCTCGTGTGTGTGGGTCTGTGAACAGGCGAACTGGCACCGGGTTCTGAAGCAATGGCGCGACCGTTAGTGGCGACCGTTTTTGCAGGTATTGATCTTCGATACAGGACCACCACTATCGCTACTCAGGTGGTCTCGAACGAGTGAGAGAGTGCACATTTCACGTCTTGGCAAGGCGAATTTCGTTCCTACTTTTATCCCCAGTGATAGTTTCATAGCATAAGACCTCAACTTTGTTCATTTTTCATCACTTGCTAGCAAGGCATAGCATGTGCATTCATTCGCGCCCGGAAACCTATATGTGTAATTTTAAGGGGGCTAGGGGGGTATGCCAAATCTCGTACGAATTGTGATTCAGTTACCCGTCAATCTCAAAACCCAGCTCGATAACCTGAAACAGCAAGGCTACACGACGAGTGGCTTCATCAGGGCTATGTTGGAACGCGAGTTTGCCAAGATGGAGGAGAAACCTGTCGTGCCCATCACCGGTGGAAAACGAGTAAATAGCCGGTAGCTGTTTCTGATGCGTCAGATGATGAGAGAGAGGCTGGGGGAATTGTGACGAGGCTAACCGATTTAATTCGAGGACAATCGAGTCAGGAAGTCGTTAGTGCTGATACAAAGAGTCTCGCCCGTTCCACGGGGCAGACCGGTCTTCCCATTCCACCTTTCACCCCCTCACTGTCTGTTGCTGAGCCCGATTGGTATCAACGTGCCTGTCATGAGCTTCAGGGAATCAAGCGCGCAGTTGAGACAAGGCAGCCTTGGGCGCTCGACGAATTAACCCTGATCGCATCTGGTGTCGTAGCCTCTCTTCTGCTCGATGACAAGCTGGTTCAGGCGGTTCTCCAACACAATGACGGAAACTATCTTGTCAACAATGCCGTGAATGTTGCGGTCGTGAGTGTGAAGATTGCCGAAGCGCTCTGCTACGAGTCGGGAAAGCTCGAACAGGTTGCGTTAGCAGGATTGCTGCACGATCTCGGTATGTTCGTCCTGCCTGACGCCTTGGTGTACAAAACCGGAACGTTGACAGATGAAGAACTCCAGCAGGTGAGGGAGCATCCCCTGCAGGGAGCCCGCCTGTTCAAAGAAGTGGGAGAACCCTATCCATGGGTGGGAAAGGTGATCCTCCAGGAACATGAGCGATGGGATGGAAGTGGCTATCCTCATCGTCTGAGTGGTGATCAGATTGATGAGATGGCTCTCATCGTCGGGCTGGCAGACGTCTTCGACGCCTTGATGAGTGCACGGCCCTATCGACGTGGAGTATCACCTCATCGTGCGATCTATACGCTCCTGGTGAATGGCAAGGCGGTGTTTCCGTGTCATCTCTTAAAGGCCTTGGTCGACCAACTCTCGATCTATCCATTAGGCACCACCGTTCGTCTCAACACTGGTGAAACCGGAGTGGTGTCTCAGTTGAATCGACAGTACGCGTTGCGTCCGATCCTGCAAGTGTCGCAACAGGCTGGATCAGGTCACGGACCGGCGTCGAAGACGGTGGATTTGCGAGCCGAGACCTCTTTGCACATTGTGGAAGTGGTGCCCATCGGTTGATCCGCGATAGGAGGATAGGAGATCAGGCCGTGCAACAGCTAATACCTCAATATCTCATCGGTCTTCTGAGTGCTGGTGCGATTCTCGCTGTAGCGTTTCTTGGGTGCCACAATCCGGCGAGTTCGTCCTTGCCTCCGTCGGCAATCAGTCCCCCTGGAACGGCGGTCCCGCCGTTGCCAAAGGGAGATGTCTATGCCGATGAAACCGTTCCGACCTCGGAAACACCTATCGAAACCGGTGACACGCTTGAGGTGGTGATCCGTCGCGGTGCCGGCGAGGAGAAATTCACCAATGTCGTGCGGGAGAACGGAAAAATTTCTGTCGGGTTTATGGAAGTGGATGTCGGGGGTGTCACTGCGGCTGTGGCGGAAGGCCGTATCCTGGAGGCCGCGCTACCCTATATGCGTCAGCCAAGTGTACAGGTTCTGCTGAAGAAGAAAGTGTTGAAGGTCAAGCGCGTGTTTGTGTTTGGGGATGTGAAGAAACCGGGGATGATTCCCATGCAGAGACATATGACCGTGCTGCAAGCCATTGCCGCCGCCGATATGTATCAGGAATCGGCGTTGATGGAGGAAGTCCGTGTCATTCGAGGCGGCGACCTCGCAAAACCGCACATTCTCATGGCCGATCTCGCGCGTGCATTTACTTATGGCGATATGACGCGGAATATTTCGCTGGAGGAAAACGACATCATATTTGTGCCGCGCGAACATCTGGGCGATGCTTCCGAAGCTGGGAAAATAATCATGCCGATCATTTCGTCTGCAATCGCGCCATTCTACCCGGTATTTCTTATTAACGCGATAACACGGTGATGAGACAATGATCGTCGCGATCGAGACGAGAGAAGGACACTGAGACCCTATGGCCCAATACGAACTTAATGTCATCGACTATTGGCTGATTATTAAGAAGCGGAAGTATCTCATTTTCCTAGCGGCAGGGCTTGTGGTGTTGTTCACATTTCTGTTTTCAGAACTGTTCAAGCCGAACCCGATGTATGAAGCATCTGCCCTGGTGAAGTTTGATCGAGCGAGCACGGTGGCACAACAGTTGATCGAGACCATGTCCTTCTCCAATGCCAACGACCTCAACTCCCAAACTGAGTTTATCCGGGGGTTCCCCGTGATGGAGCGTGTGGCGGAGGAGTTAGGTCGTGTACCGGCAGATGTGACGCCCGAAGGAAAGCGATCGGCCACTTACCTGAACACGGTGTATAACCTCGGTCAGGAAATCAGGACGCAGCGGGAAGGGGATACGAACATCATTCGTATTACGGCTACCTCGGATCAACCGGAGATGGCGGAAAAGACGGCGAATTCAGTGGCTAATGCCTATCGTCTGGAAAATATTATGACCCGGAACCGTCTCGTCATGGAATCACGACGGTTTGTCGAGGAACAGCTGGCTGGGCTTGAAAAGCAGTTGAACAATGCGGAAGACGCGCTGCGAGCATTTAGGGAACGGGAAGGGCAGGTCTTTTTGACCGACGAGGCGCGCGCCGCACTGGAGACATTCACCAAGCTGGAAGAGCAATACAATGAAGTGGCGCGAAAACGGGCGGAAGGGGAACGGCAGATCTCGATGCTCAATCGAACTGAAGCTGTGCTTGGGAACCAAACCGGCCGGATCTTCACGGAAGAACAAAATGCGCTGCTCACGATTCTCAATCAGCGCCTCCTCGATCTCCTCCAGGAACGAAACACTCTCCTGATCAACTACACAACAGATCATCCGCAAGTCCTGGAGCAGCAGAAGAAGATCGATAATGTCAGAGCCGAGATGGTCCTTGAACTCCGGGCCAAGCTCAAGACCATGCAAGACCGGGAAGCGACCCTTCTGGATCAGCGCGATCGCTATCGGAACCGGTATTTACAGTTCCCGCGAGCAGCGATTGAAATGAGCCGCCTTGAGCGTGAGGTGAAAGTCAATGGTGATCTATTAGCAACCCTCAAAAGCAAGCATCAAGAACTACAGATCAAGAGCGCTGAGCGGATTGAAGAGGTGACGATTATTGCGCCGGCCATCATGCCCGGTAAACCGATCAATTCGCCCAATACGGGGCTCAACCTCATGGTTGGCTCGCTCATGGGCGTCTTTCTGGGGATTGTCTTGGCTTTTGCGCGCGAATCGTTCGATACCTCGATCGGTACCATCGAGGGGGTCGAGGAATTTCTCAAAGTGCCAGTCCTCGGCGTCATCCCGCAGTTCGATAGTAAGGAAATGGAGGAAGCCGCCCGCGCGGCGCTTCCAGCCCATACCTCTGCCTCGGCCGTGGAAAATTTCTCGAAACTCATTTGCCTGATCGACCCGAAGTCCCCCCTGTCCGAGAGTTTGCGGTCCCTACGGACGAATATACAATTCGCCAGTATGGATCGGAAGGTCAAATCCATCCTCTTTACCAGCGCGGGTCTTGGTGAAGGCAAGAGCACCTGTGTGACCAATCTGGCGATTACCCTTGCCCAGGAGGGACAACGAGTCTTACTCGTCGACGCAGACCTTCGAAGGCCGATCGTGCATCAGCGGTTGGGTCTCGAGCGGGTTCCGGGCCTGTCAGATGCTCTGGTGGGCAGCATGCCCTGGCGCAACCACGTGCGGTCTGCCACGGATCTGATGCTCGGGCCGATGGGAGCGGATCGAGTGATGAGCACGCCGGGGTTGGACAACCTGCATATTCTGACCAGCGGATCGGAGGTGGGAAACCCGAACGAATTTCTTAACATGAACAAGATCAAGACCTTCGTGAATGAAATGAATGAGGAATACGACCTCGTGCTCTTCGATTCTCCTCCTATTCTCCCGGTCACGGACGCGGTGGCGTTCAGCTCACGCGTCGACGGGACGATCCTGGTGTATCAAGTCGGGCGGATCGGTCGGAATGCCCTGAAGCGGGCTAAGTTCCTCCTCGACCATGCGCAGGCCAATGTCATGGGCATCGTCTTGACGAACGTGAAGTCCGAGGTCGCGTCGGACTATGGCGTCTACCGCTACGAGTATCGCTGACGCGCCAGTAGGAGCCGACACCCTATGCATGCGTCGATGGTAAAGCCGCAAGATGCCGTTATCGTCTCGGTCCTGGCCGCCGTGCTGGCGCTCGGTCTCACACTGACGACCCCGATGGTCGGCATACAGGTTGTCTTTGGGTTTCTGATTGTACTGGTGGCTTTCACCTCGGTTCCCGCCTCGCTCTTCCTGCTGATCGGTTCCATGTTGCTCTCTCCGGAAATTGCAATCGGGCGAGTGGATGGGAGAGGCGTGGGTATACGAGACCTTTCCCTGCGCGTGGACGATCTCTTGCTCGTGATCATCGGATTCAGTTGGCTGGTCAAGACGATCATCTACCGCGATCTCGCCCTCATTCGTGAGACCCCAATCAATCGCCCTATCGTGTATTACATGCTGGTTTGTGTGCTCGCGACGCTGATCGGTGTCATCGCCGGTCGAGTCCAGCCGCTCACGGGATTCTTTTTTATTTTGAAATATTTCGAATATTTCTTTGTGTTTTTTATGGTCGTCAATCATGTGTCGACCAAACGGCAGGTCGTCAGTCTGGTGACGGCGTTGCTGGCGATCTGTTTCGTGATTAGTGTGTATGCCATTGTTCAGATTCCAAGCGGACAACGGGCAAGCGCGCCGTTTGAAGGGGAGAGTGGCGAACCCAATACTCTCGGTGGATACCTAGTTTTTATTATGGCAATCGTCATGGGCCTCTTTCTCCACTTAAAGTCCGGGCCGATACGGGCCGTGCTCGTGCTTCTCATGGGGTTCATCGGTCTGGCTCTCATGGCTACGCTCTCCCGCTCGTCCTACCTGGCCGCCGGTGTCTTGCTGCTGGCTGTTGCTGCGACTCAATGGCGGCGACCTGGTGTTCTGGCACTTATACTCATGCTCGCAGCCGTGCTCCCTTTTGCCGCGCCTGAAAATGTAAAGAATCGGGTCAACGAGACGTTTTTCGGACGTCAATACGGGGGCGAAATCACAGTGGGACGCGTCGGGTTGGATCTCTCTACGACAGAGCGCCTGCGCTCCTGGCAGTATGTGCTGAAAGATTGGCTCCATAGCCCTGTGCTCGGCCGTGGTGTCACGGGTTATGCCTGGGCGGACGCCCAATATGTCAAAATCCTTGGTGAAACGGGTCTCGCCGGCCTCGCCGCATTTGTCTTCTTGATTTTCCGCTTGTGGCGGCGTGCACGAGAGACCTATCTGGCCGAACAGGATCCCTTCTGTAAAGGATTGGCCCATGGATTGCTGCTCGGGATGGTCGCGATGCTCGCCCATGGTGTCGGAGCCAACACCTTCATTATCATCCGTATCATGGAGCCCTTTTGGCTGTGTGCCGGGCTCGTCATGATTTTGCCGCGTTTGACATCGGAGCAAAAGAACCCTGCCCCTCAGCGAGCACTCGTATGAGGTGGTTCCTTTTCTGTTATTGGTATGAACCGGATGCACCATCCGATCCCGTAGGGCTCGTGCGTCTCTGGACCTTGGCGCGCCAGCTTGTCGAACGGGGCGACAGTGTGACAGTCCTTCCTCCACGGTATCGATCCGCGTTGCTTCAGCGGGGCTTTTCAAACGCACCGATCCCGCTCCTTCCTTGGCCGGTGCTGCGTCCGGTTTCCTATGCGGTTCTCTCCTGTATCGTCGGGCTTATGCGGGCCTGGCGGTCGAAACCGGATGTCGTCTATTACCGGTGGATGGACAGTCCGCATCCGTTGTTGTTTGCAAGACTGGTCGGAGCGCAGTGCGTCTGTGAAGTGAATGGAGAGCCGGTGCCAGATTGGTCAGAGACCGATCGCAGGCTCAAAAGAAGACTTAAGCACTGGCTGGCGTCGTTTGCCCTCAGTCGCTGCGATCGCGTGGTCGTTCTGACAGATGGATTACGGGATCTTGTCGTCCGCCGCTATCGTGTTGCCGCCGAGCGCGTTGCCGTGCTGCCGAGCGGAACAGATACCGGCTTGTTTGTCCCCCAGGACGTTGCGGCCTGCCGACGTCGAATCGGAGTGGGCCTGGAACGAGACTACATCGGCTTTGTCGGGAGCTTCTATCGCTACCAAGGATTGCAATGTTTATTGGATGCCATGGCCATCATCAGACGTGCGATGCCATCTGTGCATCTGCTCTTGGTTGGTGATGGAGAAACTTCTTTGGAATTGAAACAACAGGCGGATTGTCTGGCACTGAATTCCTGTATTACCTGGGCCGGCAGGATTCCGTACCAGGAGGTTCCGACGTGGATCGGTGCCATGACACTTTGTGTCGCTCCGTTCCGAGGAGACCGGGGCGAAACATCTCCGGTCAAAATCTATGATTACCTTGCCTGCGGAAAGCCCGTAATTGCCAGTGCCATCCCCTCCGTTTCCGCGACGTTTGTTCAAGGGGCCGGAGTCGCCTTCGTTCCGCCGGACGATCCGTCCGCACTCGCTCAGGCGGTGCTCGCTCTCTTGAAGGATCCAAACCGCCAGGCTCGAATGTCAAGCACGGGACGTCGTTATGTTGAACAACGGTTTAGCTGGAGACAGATCACCGATCGCTTGAGAGAATGGCTTGCCACCGAAAAGGCATCGATACCCCATGCGCATCCTCGTGTTCTGTGATGAAGACCTGAGTATTGCGGCAGGCGGAGCCCGGCAGGTGTTGGAGTTTGCTCGAGCCCTTTCACGGTGTCCCCATACCATCCGGATCGTGGCGCCCCAGCTTGCTCAAGGCCGTCAGCTGGCTCAGGAGTTTGCCTCGCTGTCGTTCCGACCTGTGTCAGTTTGGCGGGTGGCTGGTCTTCGGCCCTTCTCATTTCTGATGGCTTCATGGAGGGTCTTGAGGCAGGAACTGGCGGCGTGGCGGCCGGATGTACTGCTGTGGTTCGATTCGCCAGGGCAGATGGCTCCTCTACTGGCCCTATCTAACCACGCTTGTGCCAGCGTGCTCTTTGTCAATGGTTTGCCGGAGGAAGAGGTGCAGGGGGTCTGGCGGCTCCCATTCGTCCGGTGGGTACTTCGCGTTGCCTTGAAGAAAGCTGCGTGCCGGGTGCAGGCGGTGGTGAGCATCTGCCGCGAGATTGTGACGCAGATGCAAGATGCTTGGGGAATTCCACCGGAGCGTTGTCATGTGATTTGCAATGGAGTCGACGAAGATCGCTTTCATCCTCAAGCGCATGAGGGTGCAAGAAAAGCTCTCGGTCTTCCTATCGAAGGTCTCTATATCGGATTTGTTGGCGGATTCTTTCCCTGGCATGGGTTGGAGACGTTGATCGAAGCTGTGCCTTTCGTGCATGCCAAGGTCCCCTCCGCCACATTTTTACTGGTAGGAGATGGCCAAACGAAATCCGCGCTCGAACGGCTGGTTCAGCAACAAGGATTGACGGAGATCGTCCGTTTTGTCGGTCGAGCCGATTGGGCGCAGGTGCCGACATGGATTGCGGCCTGTGATGTCTGTGTTGTGTTACATCGGCAGACTCGATCGTATCCCGGTGATTCCATGAAATTGTGGGAATATCTGTCGTGTGGACGCCCCGTCGTCACGACAATCGGGCCGGGGTATGGAGACACGATAGAGGCCATCGGCTGTGGGCTTGCAGCAAAACCAGATCATGCTCGAGATGTGGCCCGGCAATTGATCCGTCTGCTTGAAGATCCAGATGAGCGAATGAAGATGGGCGAACGAGGACGGATGGCGGTGATCCAGAGCCATACCTGGGATGCCAGAGCCAAAGAACTGGAACAGGTGTGCAGCGCGGCGATTGGCGCGAGGCGACGGACGTGATAACCAGCCGTGACATGGTCATGGCGGAAGCCCAGGTCAAAAAGGACCGGACTGAACCTGCCCCGCCTCGTTTGCGCCACCGGATTCTCCAGGCCGGCGGATGGGCTGGGGTGGGATTTGTGTTGGATAAAGCGATTGCCGCGATCCAGCTCATGGTGGTGGCACGGCTGTTAGTTCCAGCTGATTTCGGCGTGATGGCCGCATCCGCCACGATTGTCCTGGCATTCATGACCATCAGTGAGCTCGGCTTGGAATCGGCCTTGATTGCCAAGGCAAAGGTTGACCGGGATGATTTAGCTGTCGCATGGACCGTCGCGATCGCGCGGGGAGCTGCCATGGCAGTCTGTCTCTGGGCAACAGCTGAGATGATAGGCCAAGCCATGCAGATGCCTCAACTGGCGTCGTTATTGCGGGTGCACGCCTGGGTGCTCGTGCTGCAGGGGCTACAGAGTCCGGCGATGGCCATCGTCTTAAAGAACTTGGATTTTCGGTGGCGTGTCACCATGGATCTCGTTCGACGCGTAATTGAGACCGGCGCGATCATCATTCTCACGTTGTGGCTCCGCAATGTCTGGGCGCTGTTGCTGGGTCAAATGGTCGGGATGTGTGTGGGCAGCCTCCTGTCATTCTGGGTGGCACCGTTCCGGCCACGCCTGTCGCTCCACCGTCCTGCATGCAATTATTTTCTGCGCTATGGCAAACATTTGAATGTGACGACACTCTGTATCTTCGGTGTTATGAGTGGGGGAGAGTTGGTCATCGGTCGTCTACTCGGACAAGAGGCGTTGGGTTTTTATCAGATCGCGCTGGCCATTCCACTCTTGTTGGGCGTGCGGGCTACGGTGTTGATCCATCAGATCAGCATGCCGACCTACGCGTTGCTGCAACAGGATCGACTAGGTGTGGCCCGTGTCTTTGAACTTCAAATGGGTCTGATTGGACTGATCTTCATTCCACTGGCGGTCGCTGTGGCCGTACTCGCCCCCGTCATTGTGCCGCTGGCATTTGGTTCTCAGTGGCTCGCCATTGTCGACCCGCTGAGAATGCTCTGCGTGTATGCCGTCTGTGCCGGGTATTCAAGCGTGATGACCGCGTTGCACTATGGAGCGAACCGGCCCGATCTCCAGATGAAGAGTTGGGGGGCACAGTTTCTCTTCTATGCCTTGGTGATTGTGCCGATGACCATGGGTTTTGGCCTTACCGGCGCCGCTGCCGCGCTGGTTGCCAGCTATGTGGTCGGAGTGGTGTTGCAAAGTATGTGGACCAGGTCCCTCATCGGAACGGCGGTGAATGCCACATTTTGGTCTCTAGGAAAGTCTTCTCTTCTCGCAGCAGTCCTTGCCGGAGTGATTCTTCTGCTGTCGGCAACCGCGACCCCGCCGACAACCTGGGTGCTGATCTCCATTTGCCTGGGAGGCCTTGGACTCTATGGCTGGTATCTCTGGTCGATGGAGGTGCCACGATTGAAGGTTCTCTGGGAGCATCGTTAACAGATGACGACGATGATGCAGGGTGCACACAATTGATGGAATCGACGCTATCCAGAATGGGTACCTCGACGATCGATCTGTCGATCGCGATTGTGAGTTACAACACGAAAGAGATCCTGTTGGATTGTGTGAGTTCCGTGCGGGCTCACACGACGGCCATCGCCTATGAAGTGATCGTTGTCGACAATGATTCGCGGGACGGGACGGTGCCCGCGCTGATGGCTGCCTATCCTGCCATGAGGGTCATTGCGAATCCGGACAATCTAGGATTCGCGAAAGCCGTGAATCAGGCCTTGGCTGTGAGCCGTGGCCGGCATGTGCTGTTACTCAACAGCGATACGATTGTCAGGGATCAGGCGCTTGCGACCATGGTCGCATACTTGGACGATCATGCTGACGTTGGGGCAGTTGGTTGTAAACAATGGACGGGAGACGGACACCTGAACCAAACTTGTTTCCCCTTTCCCTCCATTCGCGATCACCTGTTCTATTCAGCCCTGTTCCAACGAGTCGCGCCGACCATGCAAGCGGCCGCTGCAGCGACGCACGCGGTCGATTGTACGCAATCCCAAGATGTCGATTGGGCGAACGGGGCCTGTTTGATGGTCCGACGGTCGCTACTGCAGCAGTTGGGGGGATTGGACGAAGAATTCTTTATGTACTTTGAAGATGTCGATCTGTGCCGGCGCCTGCGCCGGCAGGGGTATCGTGTGCGTCATCTCGCCGAGGCCGAAATTGTTCACTTCATCGGCCGCAGCAGCGGCCGCGATCATGAACGTCTGCAGCTTGTGTGGGAGTTCAG
>DATEPD010000357.1:0-7503 GCA_035273365.1 Nitrospiraceae bacterium
TCCTGACATGTCCAGCATGAACCAGCGGATCATGTTCGAACAGCAGCAGCCATTGCTGCTCGAAGGCCCGGTCCAAGACCCATCGTTTCGTCTCCAGCGTCTGGATGGGAAACAGGTCGTAGCCCATGATGAAAGGGAGAGGCAGATGAGACACCGTCGGGATCAAATCGCCGAGAAAGAAGGCCGCCTTCCCTTCCGATTCAATCTTGACGCCCTGATGACAGCGCGTGTGGCCGGCGGTGACGACGGCGGTGACGCCGGGGAGTACTTCCGTATCGCCATGCAAGAATTCCCACTGATTCACGTGGGCAATCGACGTGAAATTGTCCCGCCGGTAACTGGCTTTGGTCCGTTCATTGGCACGGGCGGCATCTTCAAACTCACCATGTTGGACAAAGTATTGTGCCTTGGGAAAACTGGACGTGATGGTCCCGTTTGCTTCTTTCATCGTGTTCCCGCCCGCATGGTCAAAGTGCAGATGGGTGTTGATCACCATGTCAATGTCTTCTCGACCGAGGCCCAGGCGCTTCAAGGACTCCAACAATGTGGGAGTCCGATCGACAGCAAACATCCGCTGAAACTTGTCGTCCTCTTTGGAGCCCAACCCTGTATCCACCAGGATGTTCTTCCCATGCGCCCGGATCAGTAGACAGGTGAGACTCAGCGGGATGCGGTTCAGCTCATCGGCAGCGCAACACTTCTCCCAGATGACTTTCGGCACGACTCCGAACATCGCTCCTCCGTCCAACCGGAAGCGGCCGTCTGTGACCGGATATATGTCAAATGCGCCGAACTTCATCTAGGCACCATTGTCACTGGTCATAACATGTTTCCTCACAGGACGACCGGCTCCCTGTATGTCCCAAACACTTCCTTCAGTGCTGAGCAAATCTCGCCCAGCGTTGCCTTGGCCTTCACCGCTTCAATCAAATAGGGCATGACGTTCTCGCCGCAGGAGGCCGCTTCCTGCAATTCCTCAACTGAGCCGGCCATCTTGAATGGATCGCGCGCTTTGCGCAGATCCGACAGACGCGCCACCTGCTCACGCTCTACTTCGGGCCCGACCTTGAGAATCGGGATTGGACGTGACTCCTGTTCCAGATAATCATTGACACCGACCACGATCCGCTCCTTCCGTTCCACTTCATGCTGATATCGTTGTGAGGCATCAAGAATCTCTCTTTGCGGATACCCACGTTCGATCGCCTTGACCATGCCGCCCATGCCATCCAGTTTGCGGAAGTAGGCAAGCGCCGCATCTTCCAGCCGATTCGTCAAGTCTTCGAGATAGTACGACCCGCCCAAGGGATCGACGCTGTTGGTGACTCCACTCTCCTGGGCAATGAGCTGCTGAGTGCGCAACGCGAGTTTCACCGCGTCTTCGGAGGGCAAGGCCAGCGTTTCGTCCATGGAATTGGTATGGAGCGATTGCGTCCCGCCCAACACCGCTGCCAAGGCTTGTAACGTGGTGCGCACCACGTTATTCATGGGTTGCTGGGCAGTCAGGGAACAGCCGGCCGTCTGCGCATGACAACGGAGCTGCAAGGATCGCGGATCTCTCGGATGATAGCGTCGTTCCATTTCGCGGGCCCAGAGCCGTCGGGCCGCCCGGAATTTGGCAATCTCTTCAAACAAGTCGTTGTGAACGTTGAAAAAGAACGAGAGCTGCGGGACGAAGCTGTCCACGGTGAGTCCGGCCTTCACAGCTGCCTCGACATAGGTCAACCCGTCGTACAGGGTAAAAGCCAGTTCCTGCACAGCGGTGGATCCGGCTTCGCGAATGTGATAGCCGCTGATACTGACCGGATGCCATTTGGGAACCTCTTTCGCGCAGAATGTGATGGTGTCGGTGATGAGACGCATTGAGGGTTCAGGCTGGAAGAGCCATTCTTTCTGGGCGATGTATTCTTTCAGAATGTCGTTCTGCAAGGTGCCGCCCAAACGCCCAATGGAAATACCGCGCTTTTCTGCGACAGCCAGGTACATGGCGAAAATCACGGCAGCCGGGCCATTGATCGTCATGGATGTGGTGATCTGGTCGAGCGGAATGTCCTCGAAGAGCCGCTCCATATCCGCGAGCGACGAAATCGCGACGCCGCAATGACCGACCTCGCCATGGGCACAGGGATCATCCGCATCAATCCCCATCAACGTCGGCATGTCGAACGCGACACTGAGACCGGTCTGCCCATGCTGAAGGAGGTATTTGAAGCGGCGATTGGTGTCGGCAGCGGAGCCGTAACCGGCGAACTGTCTCATCGTCCAGAGGCGGCCCCGATACATGGTGGGATAGACGCCGCGAGTATAGGGAAACTCGCCCGGCGCACCGAGATCGTTCTCGGGCGCCCAATACGGTAGATCGTCGCGCGAGTAGACGCGATTGATGTCAAGTCCTGAAAGAGACGTGAATCGTGGTTGCCGTTCTTGCATGAATTCATCCCTCTGACTCGTGATCAGATTTTCTGACTCGTTGCCTCATGCCTCTCCCCGCTCACTTCATACAGGTAGAACCCATGACCGGTCTTACGTCCAAACCATCCTGCTTCGACATACCGACGAAGTAATGGGCAAGGACGAAACTTGGGATCGCCCAAGTCTTGGTACAGCACCTCGGAGATGGCGAGCACGGTGTCCAACCCAATCCGGTCGGCAAGCGCCAGTGGTCCCACAGGATGATTGGCCCCCGTCGTCATGGCCAGATCGATGTCTTCGGCCGATGCAACCCCCTCTTCCAACGCGAAGACGGCTTCATTGATCATCGGAATCAGGACGCGGTTCACGATGAACCCCGCCACGTCCTTGGCCACCACAGGTATTTTCCCCAGCCGTTTCGCCAGATCCATGGCCAGACGCAATGTCCGCTCGGATGTTTCAAGGCCGCGCACAACTTCCACCAGCCGCATCACGGGGGCCGGATTCATGAAGTGCACACCGACCACTCGATCAGGCCGGCCGGAGGCAGCGCCCAGCTTCGTAATCGAAATAGAGGAAGTATTGCTTGCGAGGATTGTCTGCGGCCGGCAGACTCGGTTCAGCTCGGCAAAGAGTTCCTGTTTCAGGGCGAGATCTTCTGGAATCGCCTCAATGACCAGCTCCACCTCCCGCAATTGGTCGAGCTCGACCATCGGACGGATGAGGGCCAGTACCTCTCCTGCTTGATGGTCGGTGAGACTCCCCCGTTCCACGGCTCGTTGCAGGCCGACACGGATTTTGTTCAACGCGTCCCGTAACGGCGGCTCTGCGACATCGACAAGCACCACGTGATACCCGGCTGTCGCACAGACCTGGCTTATGCCGCGGCCCATTTGGCCGGCACCGACGATCCCGATTGTCCTGACATCGTCGAGGTTCATCACCACCTCGGACGTTTTGCTCTAGACCGTGCCCTTCGCTGGACTCAAAGCCGTTCCACGATCATCGCCAACGCTTCTCCACCTCCGATACAAAGGCTGGTCAACCCTCGTCTGGCGTCGCGGGCCTCCATCGCATAGAGCAGGGTCGTGAGCAGGCGTGCGCCGGTGGCGCCGATCGGATGGCCCAGCGCGACCGCTCCGCCGTTGACGTTGACTCTCTTGGGGTCGAGGCCCACTTCCCGATTGATGGCGAGAGAGACGGCTGAGAAGGCTTCATTGATCTCAAACAGATCGATGTCCCGCACCGCAAACCCGGTCTTCTTGAGCACCAGCGTGATCGCCTCGATCGGCGCAATCGTAAACCACTCAGGCGCCAGTGCCGCTCCGGCGTAGCCGATGATGCGGGCCATGGGTGTGAGCCCGAGGTGCGCCGCTTCCTCTTCCGCCATGACGACCAACGCTGCCGCTCCGTCGTTACAGGAGGGGGAATTGCCCACGGTCAGGACACCGTCGTCTTGGAATACCGGCTTGAGGTCGCGCAGTTTGCTCAGATCGACTCGATTTGGTTCTTCATCCTCTGTCACGGGCACGGGTGCGCCTTTCCGTTGCGGGACATGGACTGGAACAATTTCCCGTTTGAAGGCTCCAGTGGCGATAGCTTCTTGGGCACGCCGGTAACTCTCCAAGGCAAAGTCGTCGACCTCTCTTCTGGTGAGCCGATACTTTGCGGCACAGAGTTCGCCGCCTTTCCCCATGTGGAAATTGTTATAGACATCCCACAGACCGTCTTTCACCAGGCTATCCACCAGTTCCGCATGTCCCAGCCGATAGCCCTGCCGCGCTTTCTCTAACAGATAGGGTGCGCGGGTCATGTTTTCCATGCCGCCTGCCACAACAATTCTCGCCTCACCAAGCGCGATCGCCTGAGAAGCCATGATCACGGTCTTGAGACTGGACCCGCAAACCTTGTTGACCGTCGTGGCACCGACCGAATTGGGAATTTCTGCTCCAATCGAGGCCTGCCGGGCCGGCGCCTGTCCGAGCCCGGCACTGAGGACACAGCCCATGTAGACGTCATCGACCTGATCCGGCCTCAGATTGATTCGCTTCAATGCCTCAGCAATAGCGATGCTGCCCAGCCTGGTGGCGGGCACGGGGCTGAACACTCCATTGAAGCTCCCCATTGGGGTTCGCACGGCGCTGACGATGACGGCCTGCTGTTGCCTGCTCACAGAATTTGCTCCCAATTACTCTGTTCGAGATAGCCCTTGACCTTCGCCACGAACTGATCCGCCGTCGCCCCATCGATCACTCGGTGATCAAATGACAGGCTCAGATAGCCCATCGGACGGATCGCAATGGCCTCGTCGATGGCCACGGCTCGTTTCTGGATCGAACCGACGCCCAGAATCGCAACTTGCGGTTGATGAATGATCGGTGTACTGAATAGGCTGCCGAAGCCGCCGTGGTTCGTGATCGTGAACGTCCCTCCTTGGACTTCCTCAGGACTCAGTTTTTTCGACCTCGCTCGTTCGGCTAGATCCGCCACTTCTTTGGCTAATTGCGCCAATCCTTTCCTATCTGCATGTCGCACCACCGGCACCAATAGCCCCTCCTCTAGCGCGGTCGCAATACCGATATGAATATCCTTCTTGATGATGATCCCTTGGTCTCCCCACGCCGAGTTGACGATCGGCACCTCTCGAATGGCACGGGTCACGGCACGGATCACGAAGGGAAGGTAGGTCAGGCTTCGGCTTTCTCTGAATTTGGCGATGCCCGAGAAGTCAGCCTCAAAGAACGTGGTGACATGGGCTGACGTTTGCCTGCTCTTGACCATCCGGTCGGCAATGGTTCTCCGCATCGGAGTGAAGGGCAGCAGGTCTTCACCCATTGACTGCTCACCGACGGAGGCGGTCGGCTTGACTGGAGCGCCACTCCGACCCATGAAATCCTGCACATCTTTCTTGGTCACGCGTCCACCGGCTCCGCTTCCTTTCACCTGTGCCAGATCGACTCCGTATTCCTTGGCCAATTGGCGAACGGCAGGAGAATGACGATCGTCGCCTTCGGGAACCGATTCCATAGGGCGAACGACCGTCCCGCCGACACGGTTGATCACTTCGGAAGGGGGCGTGCTCTCGATGCGTGCCAGCAGGGTTCCCACAAGAACCGTCTCGCCCTCATGGACAACGATTTCGCTCAACACTCCTGTTGCCGGCGAGGGAATTTCCAATGCCACCTTTTCGGTTTCCACTTCCAAGAGGGATTGGTCCTTTTCGATCACCCCTCCAACAGGGACAAGCCATTTCACGACTGTTCCTTCCGCGATACTTTCTCGGAGCTGGGGCATCTTGATGTCAGTGGCCATAGGAGCCTTGTTATTCGTTACGCGTTACTCGTGAATCGCGATGACTTACCAGCAAACTGTGTTCAACAAACTGTGTTCAACGACGTTCACTCAATATGCTGCCAACTTCCGCGCTGCCGAGACGATGTCGCTCGTCTTCGGAAGAAAATACTCTTCCAAGGGCGTGCTGAACGGCACCGGCGTGTCCGGCGGGGCGAGACGAAGAATGGGCCCATCCAAACAGTCGAAACATTCCTCTGCCAACAGCGCGGCAATCTCTGCACCGATCCCACCGGTCTTGTTATCCTCGTGCAGCATGATGACCTTGCTGGTCTTGCGCACCGATCCATAAATCGTGTCTTTATCGAGCGGAATCAATGTGCGAAGGTCGACCACTTCCACATCGATGTCTTCTTTCGCCAGCACTTGAGCCGCCTCCAGCGCCAGGTGGACCATCGCGCCGTAGGTGATGATCGAGATATCACTGCCGGCGCGTTTGACGTCGGCCTTTCCGATCGGGACAATATAATCTTCCTCCGGCAATGTCGCTTTGATCCTCCGGTAGAGAAACTTGTGCTCGAAGTAAATGACTGGATTGGGATCGCGAATCGCAGCCTTGAGGAGGCCTTTCGCGTCATACGGAGTGGAAGGAGCCACGAGCTTGAGTCCCGGCGAGTGGAAGAACCAACCTTCCGGACATTCGGAATGAAAGGGGCCGCCATGCACCCCGCCGCCAAAAGGAGCACGGATGACCATCGGCACTGCCGCTCCCCACCGATAATGGTTCTTGGCCGCGACCTCGGTGATCTGATCGAACGCACAGGAGATAAAGTCGGCAAACTGCATCTCCACGACGGGGCGCAGGCCCATCATTGCAGCTCCAATGGCAGCCCCCACAAAGCCGGACTCGGCCAACGGTGTATCCAAGACCCGCCATTCGCCATACTTTTTGAGAAAGCCTTCTGTGATCTTAAAGGCACCACCATAGGCGCCGATATCCTCGCCCATCAGAAAGACCCGCTCGTCTCGGGCCATCTCCTCATCGAGAGCCTGCGAGATCGCTTCCAGGTATGTCACCTCGCCTACGCCTTGAGCCACGGTTGTCATGTCCTGCTCCTTCTGAACTGTGAACTCACAGCTAAAAGCTGCTGGCTGTGTCCGCAAAGACTCCCTCCAACACTTCCGGCCCTTCCGGCAGCGGGCTATTCTCCGCAAACTCTACACCCGCTTCGATTTCTTTTTTCGCCCGCTCACCAACCTCATGGAAATATGCCTGATCGCCATAGCCGAGTCGTGCGAGCAGTTGCTCGGCGTTCAGGATCGGGTCTTTCTTCTTCCATTCCTCCAGCAACTCACGCGGGACATATTTGGCCGGGTCATGCTCGGAATGGCCATGCATCCGCATCGTTTTGAATTCGAGGAAGGTGGGCCCTTCGCCGATACGGGCTCTCGCGATCGCACGCTTGGCAGCGAGATACACCGCGGCCACGTCGTTCCCATCCACGATTTCACCGGGCATCCCATAGGCTTTTGCCCGGTCGGCTACGTCGTGGATCGCCATCTGCAGACGTTGTGGCGTCGAATAGGCATATTGATTGTTGTTGCAGAAGAACACGACTGGGAGTGTGCGCACCGCCGCGAAGTTCATCGCTTCGTGAAAATCGCCCGTGTTGCTGGCGCCTTCGCCGAAGTAGGCGATGCACACGCTGTCGCGCCCCTCCATCTTCATCGTCAGGCCGACGCCGGCAGCGACGGGAAGGTTGGCGCCCAGCATGCTGGTGTTGCCGAAAATCCCCAGCT
>DATEPD010000358.1:0-2886 GCA_035273365.1 Nitrospiraceae bacterium
CGTCTTGGAGCTTGACCGGAAGTATATGAGCCTCACCGAGGTGCGTAACGTTCGCTTTACCCAAGACTGCGGTATAGAACCCGATTCCT
The DNA here is from genome assembly GCA_035273365.1 of Nitrospiraceae bacterium. Lineage (GTDB taxonomy): Bacteria > Nitrospirota > Nitrospiria > Nitrospirales > Nitrospiraceae > Palsa-1315. The sequence goes on from DATEPD010000358.1 coordinate 90, forward strand.
TCTTTGTTTCCTTCCGCCGCCATAGCAAGGGACGGCCCAAAGATTAGGGTGATTGCAACGAGACTGATCAGTCGTCGTTGAATATTCATGATGACCCCTCCGGATTGACAAAAAAACATAGGCGTCTTGCACTTTTCGCAATTCCCGGTATGGGCACGAACTGTACCGGGACCCGGCGTTCCTTGAACGAGATCAGCTCTTTTGCCAAACTGTTGATAAGACAGAGCCACAGTGAGGTCGGCTTCTGAGGATCCCCCTCGAAAGTGCTAATACTTTCGAAGAAATATCAATATGTTATGAGGCAAAATTCGTTACCTCATGCGACAATTTGCGTCTTAGATTAATGGGTGCAGGGAAGGTCTTAGAAACGGCTACTGAGGGTGAGCGAGAAAATACTGCGGGCATAGTTGAATACTGGGAGATTGGACTGATCCCTCGTGTAGTTGTATTCCGCGGCAATTGAGAGCCAATCGGTGAGGGGCCGGCCAATTGTGGCAGTGAAGAACATGATGTTGTCGCGACGCTTCGTGGTGCCGTCGACAGAAAAAGAATTTGGGTTGTCGTAATCCATGTGGTAGTAGTCGAACGCAAAGCTTGGCTTCAGCGTCCAGAGGTCCGGCACACCCAAGCCGACTGATAGACGATGCGCTTTGTAATCCCAATCGGCATGTGTCTGCACGCCTGGTGTCGCGACCAACGGATTTCCGCCACCGGTGCGATCGGTGTCGAACGTATAGCCCAGTCGTAGGTGTCCTGTTCCATTGGCGAAGTAGGCGTACTGCGTGACGCCCGCCAACCAGTTTTTTCCGTCCCTGAAAGAATTTCCTGCAAAGCGATCATCTTGGAAGTCCTTGTTCTGATACCGGAGCTGAATCTGGGAGAACAGACTGTTGCTCTCGGCAATCGTGAAGATCGGTTGCACGGCATGAGTGAGCAGAAAAGGATCTTCACCGACACGCACATAGTCGAAGGCATACTGGAGCCGGGCTGTCACGATGCCGAGCTGACGTTGAACAAACACCGAAGGCGAATGGTCCTGGATATCGAATGCCGTCAGGTTCTGGTGAAAACTTTGATAAAAACCGTATGTACCCCCTGCCGTCCACACTGGAGTTTGAATCGGTCTATATTCGCCGCGTGCATAGAGCGTTGTCCGGAAGTCATCCTTCTGTGAGATACCAGTCGATCCGCCTGGAGGTTGGATGCCAATGGGAAGCAGCACGACATTGGTATCGTATTGCCCGCTGACGTTCAGATTCAGGTCCCACGGCTTGGGCCCTTTAGGAGCCACGATTTGTTGTTGGAGAATCGCCCGAGCCGTTCGAGCCAGTTCGGACTCCGGTTCGCCTGCGGCAATTGCCGCTTCGAATTCTTTTTGGGCCTGATCAAGCATTCCACGCTCATAGTACGACACTCCTGTGTAGTAGCGAGCACTCGGTGTGAGATCAGGGCTAAGCGCCATGGCCCTGGAAAACAATTCAGGCGACTGATTAAACGATTTCAATTCATGCGAGACAACTCCCTGATAGAAAAAAATGAGCGGATTGTTCGGTTCGAGTTTCTGGGCGTGATCGAGCGATGCCAGCGCTTCGTGATACTTTCCGAGTTGACTTTGCGAGATGGCGAGTCCGAGCCAGGGTTGTACACGAGTCGGATAACCGAGCGTCAGGTCCTGAAAGAGAGTTTCGGCTTCACGGTACTTTTTCAGGCGCAACAGCGTCTGTCCCAGGTATTCGATTGCTTCAGGATCGTTCGGTACGGCCTGTCGTGCCTGCTCAAAGAGATCGGCCGCTTTGTCATAGTGTCCCCGGCCAAACTCCACGATCCCTTTCGAAATGCTGAAATCATAGGTCTCATTCGGCACCTGTGCCCACGCGACATGGCCAAAGACGAGACCAAAGGCGCACATGCAGAGCACGCCGTACCAATTGTTAAATCCGTATCGCTGGCGCATGGTGATGGTCTTGGATACAGGGACTGGACGTATGCCTACAAACAGCCTTTCATTCCAGGCAGAGTAACAGAGCAAATGTATCAGTCAACGAATTGCAGGAATTATTGCAACGCCTATGATTTACCTCTGTGCGCAAGCTGAACGTGGAAATCTAGCGAGGATGGAGGAAATCTGAATACTCGGGTCAACTCCTCAATGGTAACGGCCGGGCTATGCAATGCCGGCCCTGCGCCTTATTGAAGCGGAGCTGCGCCAGCTCCCATTTGTGCAGTTGACGGTTCTGGAAGAAGATCTGGAACTCAACTTCTAATAGATGGTGGGAAGTGATATTTCGGCCCCTCCGTGTCATGGCATGTCTCCGAAAGTTGACACCTTCCTCTCCGGAACGTAGCCTATCGCTGGTTCCCTTTCATGCCTCACAAACAGGTCGTCATCATCGGAGGTGGTTTCGGAGGCCTGACGGCTGCGCAATTGCTGCGTGATGTCAATGTAGTGCTCATCGACCGCACCAATCATCACCTATTTCAACCATTACTCTACCAAGTGGCCACTGCCGCGCTCTCTCCCGGAGATATCGCCTGGCCGTTACGTACGATCCTTCGACCGTACCAAAATGTTCGTGTGGTTATGGATGAGGTCCTGTCCATCGATCGTGTGGCGCATCTTGTGCGGTTGCGGGATAGCGCGCCGATTGCGTTCGACGCCCTTATCGTCGCACCCGGATCGAGGCACTCATATTTCGGGCATGACTCGTGGGAACAGTCCGCGCCCGGGCTCAAGAACCTTGCCGACGCGATCTATCTTCGCGAGCAGATGCTCCTGGCATTTGAAGAGGCCGAACGG
>DATEPD010000359.1:0-4008 GCA_035273365.1 Nitrospiraceae bacterium
GCCGTTTTCGTGTCATGGCCCCCTCCTGTGGGCCCCATCTCAGCACAGTGGAACTTCCTTTCCAATGGTCTAGTTTTCGGGGGGAAGGTCAAAATTACAGTTGATTGTGATTGTAGTCACCCTTGGAAGAGGAAATTCGAGGTGGAAGCTCACTCCAATGATGAAGCAGAAACGCCGCTCCAGCAAAGGCGTCTGTGCATAACTTGCCTGCGGATCCCGCTCGCAGTAAAGGAATTCATAGATGGATGCATCAATTACCTTCCATTATCTAGGGTTTGTTGTTTATTCAATTAAGTTTTTGTTAACACCCCTACATATTGTGGTATCGCGGCCCCTCTTGCCAATGCCTATTTTTTAGGCAATGACGTCTTTTTAAAGTAAAAATGTTGGTCATTGGAGTGTCTGGGCGATCTTATGAACAGACTTATCCACAGAAGCTGGGGAGAGAGTTTTGTGAAAAAATTACTTGACCTTTCGATAAATATTTCCTGCTGACCTCATGAACAGCAAGAGAGGAAATAGACAACCAACTGGAAGTATCTCTAAATACTCCATTGCTACTCACTGAATGTATGCGAGATGCAGGTCGTCCTTCGATACGCCGAGAGAAGGTGCGAAGGCGGTCACTATGATGTAATTTTAACCGCTCTGTGCCGCCTCGATTGCAGCGATGTCGATCTTTCTCATCTGCATCATCGCATCGAACGCGCGCTTGGCGGCGGCGGGATCGGGATCGGTTATCGCTTTCGTCAGAGCCACTGGCGTAATCTGCCAGGACAAGCCCCATTTGTCTTTGCACCAGCCGCACGCACTCTCTTCGCCGCCGTTGCCGACGATCGCATTCCAGTAACGATCGGTTTCAGCCTGATCGGCGGTTGCGACCTGAAATGAGAATGCTTCGTTGTGCTTGAACGCGGGTCCACCATTGAGCCCGAGGCAGGGAATTCCCAATACGATAAACTCGACCGTCAACGCATCGCCTTTCTTACCGGACGGAAAGTCTCCCGGTGCCGCATGCACCGCGCCAACGGATGAATCAGGAAAGGTCTTGGCGTAAAACCGCGCCGCGTCCTCGGCGTCGCCATCGTACCAAAGGCAAATCGTGTTCTTTGCTGGCTTGGTCATATCAATTCTCCATCGTGATGAGCCGCCCGATTCGCTCTGACTACCTTCCTTTTCCACCAGCGCCCGTGACTACCGCCTGATGTAATACCTGTGAGTTAGGATTCGGCCTGACGTTTCGATCCACCACGATGTCGCTCGGCCTCACCGCGGACCCATAGTACGCCTTGTTCAATTCAGCCCTCGTGCCTATGGAGGCCCCTTCTATGGATACACCGGCATAGATCCCTTTCGCGCGGGCGTAGGTGATAAAATCCATTCCTATGCTCACCGAGGTCACGCCCTCTATGCCGCCACCCTTCGGACCGATCGCAGCCGAGACATCAGTCCCAAGCTTGATGGTATTGTTCAACAGATTCTCGATCCCGTTTACGGTCTGAATGACCAGGATCGCCTCGGACGTTTCCATGCCCGCCTGTAATCCCAAACTGGCCGTTGATATTTCATAAAAGACCGGCTCACTCCAGCTACGCGTCCTATCATGCCTAACAAGTAAAACCCCATTTCCCCCTTCGGCCCCAAGGACAAACGCTCCCTTCATCAATCTCGGGAAGATTAACACTCCATGCCCTTCCTTTAGGTGAGCGCGGAAATCAGACATTTCAGGATCCTGCATGAAGTTTTGCCACGTCGAGAGGGCATGATTGATGATCGTCTTAGCTTCTTGGTCCTGAAGTTTTTCTTGCACGGTTTCCGCTAAGATCTGGTGTGGTATAATCATCATTCCCGTCAGACCTACCGCCATGAGCAGCAGGCATTTGTACAAATCGCGCCCCTGCGAGATAGCTCCCATTGTTCGCCCCTTTTCCCAGGTCAGATTCGACTTGGAGTTTGCTACGGCGAAACATTCCCAATAAGACAAGTATGTGGTTTCACAATGGAAGTCACCTGGTACTATCCCTAGCCCAATGGGTGCGAGGCGAGGAGTAGTTACCGATCGTTGACCGATGCGCAAAGTACACCGCGTCGCTTCGGAGAGCGTACTAGGGCTTTTCCTAGTTGGGCCGGCTCGGGGGGTACGATAGAGTGAAGTTGCTTTTAGAACCGCGTGCGAAACCGTGCCCGTGTATGCCGCTGTACACCTAGGGCGACGCACCCGGAATCTGAAATCAAAGGCTCGATTCCGAAAGGCATCGGGCCTTTGTTTTTGGATGGCAATTCAGGAGCAGCGGCTGGGGGTCATGCGATTTGGCAGGTTCCGCCATGAAAGCTGTGGTCCTTCGTAAGTAAGGGGCTGAGGGAGGTATCAGGACGATTGGGGCGTCCTCGCATGCGCCAACTGGTTTACGGGAAAGTGTGAAGGGAAACCGCTCGATGTGGCTCCTCCCTCGGTTGGAGCTATGCGTCGAAAGGGACACCAGACAATCGATCCGCTGAGACCGCCGATCGAGGTCAAGACCCAATTCTCTATCCGGAGCTTCCTTTAGAATGTGGGCGTGATCCAGTAAAGTAAAAGGAGGTGGATCATGTTACGCTCAGAAATTCGTGAGATTCTCGCAGAGGAACAAGAAGTTCAGCGTCGTAAGGTGGCCATAGACTCACTTATGTGCATGCGCTCGAAGCTTTTACGTGAGTCATTGGAAGAGCGTATGAGTCGGGCGCAGGACAATGAAGAATGGAGCCATCTTTCTCGCAAGGAATGTGCTGGGGTTCATAAGGAGGAAAAGCTTTATCTAAAGTCGCAGGTCGATCGACTTCGACACGAACAATCTCGAACGAAAGGGATGTTGGCCGAACTCAGACGACTCAAGGCGCGGGCAATACTAATCCGGGCCACCCAGGTCGCATCAGAGCGGAAACGTCACTGAAGGTCTGTGCAACGGATGACGCATCCGTTGCGCTCCTCAAAGTGAGGATAGAAATCCATGAGTAAACAAGTCACGTATCGGGAATACACAATTAATTCAGCCCCTGTGAAGCTAGCAGACAAGAACGAATGGAAGCCAGAGATAGAGATTTCCTCGCAACGTGATGGCGTTGTGACATCGCAGCCGTATACGGACGAAACAATCTACCCAACGGAAGAGGCCGCTGATACCCATGGGATCCAACTGGGCCAAGAGATTATCGACGGCAAGACTCCGGTCGTGTTGGTGAGTTACGACGAACGGGCGCCGTTCAACTCAAAGAGTCCTTTCGAGCGGATGTAACAGACCTCGTGCAGGCTTTCAGGCTAAAATTACTGATGACCCTTAACTGAGGAGGCTCTCATGGCACATACTCACAAAATCATTGGTCTCATGTCTTGTGGGTTCCTGTTGTGTATTGGCCTGTCTAACGCAGCTCCGGCTGGAGCGGCGGATGGAACTCATGAGAGGAAGCCGGATGGTCCGAGGGTAGGTGGGCAAGCTGGTCAGCCGGATACGGGTCAGGCTATGGTGGGAGAGAAAGACAGACCTCACACGAGGAAGCCGGGTGATCCGAGGGTAGGTGGGCAATCTGGTCAGCCGGATGCGGGTCAGGCTGTGGTAGGCGAGAAAGGTGACAAACCTCATGCGAGGCAGCAGGGTGATCCGAGGGTAGGTGGGCAAGCTGGTCAGCCGTAACGCAATCACCCGGATACCCGCTGACCAATCTTTTCGCGACTGGATACGGATCTTTCATCGCCGGTGCAGTAACTAAACTGCGCGAAGGGTTGTATTGTGTCGTAGCCACAGCATGGGCCGGTCTTGACGCTTCCCTCGCCTAGGCCACCAGCGCCATTGTTTGAAGTTCAGCCCAAGGCCTCCGTTAATTTTGGTACAACCCCCTGCCCTCCACCAGACTTATTTTGACCGGGCATATAGGGCCGATGATTATAGACATGCGCCACTCTCCCTGTCGCTCCTGAACGTACACTGGGGGGCCATAAAAAGGCCCGGCACCTTTCGATGTCGAGCCTACTCC
>DATEPD010000360.1:0-11685 GCA_035273365.1 Nitrospiraceae bacterium
CCTTGTCCGCCTTGCCCTTCTGGATGTCTGCGATTAACTCCAGCTTCGATCGCAGCAGGTCTTTCAGTTGTCGCTCGATCGACGCGAGTTGGTTCGGAGAGCCGGATAGCTTCGCCAGCGACGTTGAGGCATCCGTCAGCGCCTGGTTGAGCTTCGTTTCGGCTTCAACCAACGGAGCAAGAAACGCTGGTTGCTGGGTCAAGACATAACCGCGAAAACCGTCTTCAATATCGACGGCGAGTCGACGCAGCACGTGGACCTGTTTATCAGCCAGCATGACATCTTGCCTTTGTTGTTGGAGCGCAAGCAACTGTTGGACAGCATACAGGTGAACTGCAATGCCCGCACTGAGCGGTACACAGAGCAACAAGAGCATCACCCACACCTTGTGCTGAATATGGAGCTGATTCACCCATTGTGGGCTCATCGGGCGACGTCCTTTTCTACCTTGCAACGTGTTCAGGAGGCTCCAGGTAACCGTAAATGTGGACTTTAGGGGAATGTAATGTCAAGGATCGGTGATCCAAGTCGATAACTCTCTGGAACATAACCCACGAGACAGGGGATAAACTGAAGAGGACAAGGCCTGCACGCCGATTGATGGTACCCGTACGGTACTGTCTGCGACAGAAAATGAGAAACCCCGGTCTAGCCTGACGCCTGACCGGGGTTTCTCGTTACGCGATCACTCGCACCTCTGGGAAGACGAGACGGTCTCTCCAGAGACCGGTTCCTTACTAAAGCTTGAGGGTAAACCAGGTGGAGAGCGCTTTCATGCCGTTACGTTCAATGTTGTTACCGTCCCACACCGCAAACGCGATTGGAACAGACATTCCCGCCTTAAACTGGGTGTCATTGGCATCACCGGTTTCCAATGCGCGCTTCACCACCACGCGCCAGGTTGGACCTGTGTATCCACCACCCTTAACGGAACCAGACGGTTCCCACACACCGTTTCCGATGACATCCTGATGTGCTTGCGTCGTGAGGGTGCTAAAGCCATTAGCATTCAGATCCTCGACCGAACTCACGCGTAGTGTCGGGTCCGACATGATGTTGCCTGACCAGATGCCGGGATTAAACGGCCCAAGGCTTCGGCCGATTCGGTCCGGATAGGTCACACCGCCTGCCGGCTCTTCGAAATAGTAGTCCCAGAAAATGCCAGGGTATTGGTCGTCCACATCCCAGATTCCCGCGCTATCTTTCCCGATGTCCTTCTGCCATTCTGCGTTCCACCGCCAAATATTGGTGGTCCCGCCTGACTGGCCCATGCACTGGAAGGGGGGCGCTCCAGCCGTGTTGACTGGAAACATGACCGCCGCCTGATCCCGGAAGTCCTGGGGACCAATGGTCGTATCGTTCTTAGTCTGATCATTCCACTCGATACGCAAACCAATCTCTTTGCCGTTGGTCATAGCTTTCACGAAGACCGACTTTACCGAAATATTCGGATGCATCGGCGTGGTAATCAGTTGCCCGCTCAACGGCACAATCACCCCGGGTACGCCCTCCCAGACCGGATTCGCGCCATCCATCGGGATCGATCCCTTGACCATCTTTGCCGGAATCGTCACCGGCTGGCTGACAGCCAACGGCACCTGCCCGATCGTCAGCATCACGCCCACGATCAACGCAGAGAGAAGAATGCCAAACACCACACGCTTGCTGTGTGTCTGCACTACTCTCATAGAACTACGCCTCCTCTCGATTAAACGATTAAGGTCCCCATCACACCAAGGATCATTTTTACCTCATCACTCCTTACCTAGTAATAAAGTGATGACTGCCCAAGCAACGCCAAAAATAATCGAAGCGAGAAGAATGCCAATCCTCACTCGATTGTTCGGGGGCTGCTCGTTTGCGGCCATTAGAATACTCCTCCTCTCGACAAAAATAAAGAACGGTTCCCCACGATCATACCGACAGACAATTCAAAGAGATTCTTATCGGTATACAACGGTTAGGCGGTTCCAACCGGTCCCTCCCGCTCCTTGTCTTTTCCTTGATCCTTCTTGTCTAAAAATGATTCCGCGCCAACTTCGTTCAGCAACAAACTCAGTTCGTTGCCCTGATCCTGCGCACCACACTCATACGATTGGCCTTCCGGTGCATTGAATGTCGCCGGTCGATAATCGGTCTCCGAGTAAGGTTGGGGAGTGACGCTGAGAAACGCCGTTTCGAAATCCATCAATTCCGCCATCAAATCCGCCACGTGTTTATAGAGACCTGACGAAGCTTTCTTGACCAACATCCGGCAAAACAACGGGACCCACCGGCCGACGTGATTCTTGACGAACTTTTTCTGGGCATCCAGAACGATCTGAGTCTTGTCTGCTCCATCGTGACAGCGAGAATAGGATTCTTTGTAGGCCAGAAAATGCATGAACTCGAATTCGACGCTCAAATGATCCAATCGCTCATGGATATCCTTCGACAATTCCACTCCGAATGCACGATAGAATCCTGCGATATCGCCCATGACTTGCGATTGAGCAAACACATGGTCGTTTCCAAAGAGCGTTTCGTAGGGAGGGCAATCGAGGGTGATGACGTTACTGAACACTCGGCGATGCTCGGCTTGTAGATCGCTGAGCTGCCAATTGACACATTCCGATGCGACAACTTTCTCGATGTGATCGAACTGTTTACGCAGCAGTACCAACTTGAGCTTAGCCTGCTCCCCGCCAATGCCGTCGAGCGCCGTATCCAAGGCATCGATCGCCGCTCGCCCGTCCTCGACAAACTCTCCGCATTGCACATAATCGAGAAACTCGTCGTCTTCGGGATAGAGCAGGCTCCACGACACAAGGAGATAGAGCTTACTGCGACTGAGCGCGCGTTCGACTGCGGGTGAATCCTTAATGGCCGGCGAATTCGGAATGACTGCGGCCACGGCCGGTGAATTTGTTTGCACCGGCTGTTTACTCGTCATGAAAATCAGCTCCTCGGATAACCCTGTCGCCCCTGTGAAATATCTTGGGATTTGAGGTCAAACCTTTGGGACAAGCTCTCGTATGGTAGGTATCGGCCCAGGAGTTGTCAAGTGCGATCTTCCCATGCGCAAGAATTAACCTAAGCCGATGATTTTTAGAAATTTTATCCCTTCTACTCCACACGATTTCTCCCCAAATTACCACTCTTCCATTTAGACAGGTTCTTGTGATCACGATAACGATTGCGCCAACAATCTAAACGGTGTGATTCGAATGGCCACGCGATCATTCACTGTCCGGCACACTTGTTCGCACAGCCCACACCCAACACAACGCTCAGTCTCCACAACAAGCCGCTGTCTATCAAAATCCATTGATAAGGCATCCGTGGGACATTTCGATGCGCAGGCATGGCACCCCTGTCCTGCCGTGCAGACTCGGTGCGAGACAACTGCAAGACCCATTCGTATCTGCTCGCGTCTTTCGATAGGCAGCAACGCTTCGGTGGGACAGGCCGCAATGCAGGGCATGTCCTCACAGAGATAGCATGGTATCTGATCCGCAAAAATTACCGGCGTCCCGTCCAGGGGATGGAACGTGATCGATCCGTATGGACAGACCTTGGTGCAGTCGCCGCACTTTGTGCATCGCTCTAAGAACAGCGCCTCGACAGCGGCGCCGGGAGGACGCAACCAATCCGTCCGCATCGGTGGCGGCGCCGGTTGCTCCGGGATGACCGCTTGTTGTTTGGCAAATTCCTGTGCAGCTTTGGCAACTGACACGACAGAATCCTTGAGGAAGTCGCGACGTCCATATGACGAATCGGTAGCCACAATAATGCACCATTACATGACGCCGTCGGCGCGCAGTTTATAGACCTCGACGCAGCGATCGCAGGCCCCGAATTCGATATCCCAGCCAGGGTGATTCTCGCGGATGAAATCGAGCACATAGGTCTCGAGCTTGTCCCCCATATCCTCGACCCACGAATAGGTCGGGAAACGGCACAGAGGACAGGGGAATCCCGGCATCAGCATGACTTTATTTTCTGTTTCCGGAACTTCGCCCCCTTCGACATCCACGGCACGATCCATGACGCGCAAGGTGTCCGACGCCATTTCGATCAATTCCGAGTGGGTAAAGAAACTCGTCTGCCACAATCCTTCGAATACCGATTTCAATTGCGGTGAGGGAATCTTCCGATACCAGGAACGAAACTCTTTGAACCGGTCTTCCTTCCTCAGCATCGGTTCTTTGCCGGCTGCGGTCAGCCGACTGTCTACGGTGAGACTCCACAAGATGCGATAGCGATGGAGAATAAGGGTTTCCTCGCCGGGGTTTTGCCCAACCTTGGTATCCGGATCGTATCCAAAGACAGGGTCCAGCATGTCCGAGATATGCAACAACTCATGGCGACAATAGCGCGTGAGCGCAGGATCGTAAAATCGACGTGGAATGAGTTTAATTCCAACGCCTTTCAATCCTTTTTCTTCGAACGCTCGAGCCATCTCGTGTTCAACGGATCCCCATTTCCTGAGAATATCGACGCCTTCCTGATCTTCCTTGAGCACCCCCTTGACGAGCACGATGCCGACTCTTTCTTTGAGCAACGGGTATTCGTTGAAGGCATCACGAATGATATCGGAAAACCCCCAGGTCCCGAACAGATACTGATAGAGCTTCTTGAACTCACTCTCACGATCATCGAGCGTAAACTTCTCGTAAATCGGATCGGCAAGTTCGTGGAACTCTTTATAATAGGTGGGGTCGCCTTCCCGTTCAGTCTTTTCAACGAACGAGTCAATGACCTCTTGCAGTAATGCGGGCTGAAAACGAAGTTCCATAATCGTCCTTAATCACCCAACCTGGTCTTGTCGTCTCGGCATATCCGGATAAGGAAGCGTAAACCAGCTCCAATAGCCCGCTTGACTTGATGACGATGCTTCTCTTACGATTACCCAAGCCGACACCAATTATACTGGGTGAAACAGCCGGTTGGCAATCTGGCCCATCGCCGTAGTCCACTTGAACATATCCCACCCGAAGGATTATTGAACATGGCCGATCAGACTGCATCCCAACTCGCTTCTGCTTCCTCCCAGCTCATACCAGTAGCAACAGGAACGGGCATCGCACAAGTCGATTTCCTCGAATACTGGAAGACTGCGGCACGAGAGATGACCACCTTTCGCGGTCATTCGCATGGAGTCTGGTCGGTTGCCTTCGCACCGGACGGCTTAACCCTCGCCAGCGGAGGGGCCGACCGGCTCGTCCGCATCTGGGATATTGAAACCGGGCGTCTCCTGCGTTCACTCAGGGGACACACGGCGGATATCCGATCCGTCCTCTTCACGCCAGATGGCCAGACCTTGGCCACTGCCAGCGAGGACCGTACCATCCGGCTGTGGAACCCGAACACCGGCGAATCGAAGAAGCTCCTCTTCACGCGTTATGACCACAATGTCGTCAGTCTCTCTCTCTCGCCCGACGGCCTCATGTTGGCGCGCGGCAGTCACAACAAGGACATCAAGATCTGGGAAGTAACCACCGGCACTGAGCTCATGACCCTACTCGGCAAGGACCAGTACGACCATCACTGGTCGGTATGCGTCGCTTTTTCGCCGGACGGGATGCATCTCGCAAGCGGGATGGATATCGGCAAGATCAAGCTCTGGGAAGTGCTACCCAGCGGAGAGGAGAAAGTCTTGCATAATGGACACTGGAAACAGGACGAAGATGATACCAGTGAAACACGCGGGTACTTTGTCGATGACGACGGTGGGTTTCAAAAGCCGATGGATTATTGGATCGGCGCGATGGCCTTTACCCCAGATGCCAAACTCCTGATCACCGGAAGCCGTGACCAGACGATCAAGTTGTTCGACATGCCCCACATGGCGGAACAACGAACGCTGAAAGGCCATACTGCATGGGTGCGCGCGCTGGCCATCACGCCGGACAACAAAGTGCTGATCAGCGCCGGCGACGATGCGACGATTCGGTTTTGGGAATTGTCGAACGGTCGTTGCTTTAGAACGCTGAAAGCCCATACCGCCGGTGTTCGAGGCATCACCCTGTCTCCGGATGGAATGAAATTGGCCAGCGCGTCATGGGATCGTACGGTGAAATTGTGGGCTGGAGGCGCAGAACCCGCCGAGTAGTCCCTACGTATCCCCTGCCTCATCCTTTGCCGAAGGAATGCCGTAGCGCTTGCACTTTTCCCAGAGGGCTTTTCGCGAGAGGCCAAGAATTTTCGAAGCCGTGGTTCGACTCCCCTCCACCCGTCCGAGGACGGAGACAATATACTCACGCTCGAACTGTTCCCGCGCCGTCGCCAGCGAGGTCAGCGGACGTTCTTCGCGCTTCTGTCCCGTCAGCCCTTCGCTACAGAATCCACAAGATTCTTGTGGGGTCCCGCCTGTAAACGGACAGGACTGGAACCCGCACAGATCGGACGGTTGAATCGTTTCAAGATCCCGTCCCAGCGCCACCGCACGCTCGACCATGTTCTCCAACTCCCGCACGTTCCCGGGGAACGAATAGCGTAAGAGCACCTCCCGCGACTGCGCGGAAAATCCTTTCAGTTTTTTGTTCATCTTGGTGGAGCAGGTCTTGAGCACGTGATCGCTGATTACCATGATGTCTTCCTGCCGCTGACGCAGCGGCGGAATGACGATCTGAACGACGTTGAGCCGATAGAACAAATCTTCTCGGAACCGTCCCTGCGCAACTTCCTTCCGCAAGTCTTTCTGGGTCGCACAGACCAGGCGGACATCGACATTAATCCTGTCGTTCCCCCCGACACGCTCAAACTGCCGTTCCTGGAGCACCCGCAATAGTTTCACTTGGATAACCGGCGAGATTTCACCGATTTCGTCAAGAAACAGTGTGCCTCGATGCGCCAACTCAAATCGTCCTCGCCGCTGACGGAGCGCCCCCGTGAAGGCGCCTTTCTCGTGACCGAACAGCTCTGCTTCGAGCAACGTCTCCGGCAAGGCCGCGCAACTGACTTTGATCAGCGGATGATGGCTGCGCGGACTATTTTGGTGAATCGCGTTTGCAACCAGTTCTTTGCCCGTCCCGCTTTCTCCGAGAATCAAAATCGTTGAGTCCGTCCCCGCCACCATCTTGATTTTGTCCAGCACCGCTCGCATCTGGTTGTTCGTTCCGAGAATACCCCCGAAGCTGAACTTATCCTCCAACGCTTCTTTGAGGTCCCGATTCTCGCGCCGCAACGCCACCACACGGCCTACCCGCTCGACGATCAACAGCAATTCGTCCATCTGGAACGGTTTCGTGATGTAGTCGAAGGCCCCGAGCTTCATCGCGCCGACCGCCGTTTCCACTGATCCGTGGGCGGTAATCACGACAACCTCGGTATGGGGCGACTGCTCTTTGGTCGCGGTCAGTACCATGAGCCCATCCGCCCCGGGCAACCGTAGGTCGGTAATCACCAGATCGAACGGTCGTTGGCGGATAGCTTGGATGCCTTCCGTCCCGGATGCGGCCGCTTCGACGTCATGACCGACCGTCTCCAACGCATCGACCATCGAAAGCCGCATCAGGGGCTCGTCATCGACCAATAGAATTCTGAGCCCCTTCATGACACCCTTTCCATCAACGAACGTTCACGCGAAACAGGGAGACAGAGCGTAAAGGTCGTCCCCTTTCCGACCTCGCTGTCCACCAAAATCCTTCCTCCGTGGCGCTCAACGATACCCAGACTGACCGATAGGCCAAGTCCAGTTCCTTCGCCTTCGCGATTAGTCGTAAAGAATGGGTCGAAAATCCTCGGCAGGACTGCCGGCGGAATGCCCGATCCCGTATCGCACACCTCGATCAGGCAGACTCCTTCGACCACGGATGTTCGAATCGTCAGCATCCCCCCGTCTGTCATTGCTTGCACCGCGTTCAATATCAGGTTCATCAAGACCTGCTCAATCATGTGTCGATCAACCATGACATTCGGCAACCCTTGGCTGAATGCTGTTTCCAACACGATTCGCTTTGGGGCAAAGAGATGTGTCGTCAAGACCAAGACCCGATCGACCACGTGATTGATGTCTGTCAGCGCAAACTCCGGCTCATGCTGCTGGGAAAAATCGAGGAGCTGCCGAACAATCTTCTGCACTCGCCGCACACCATCTTCCATCGACACCCGGTACTCCTCTTGTCTGCTCGGCGACAGCGTCCTCTTCCGCAAGTTGTAGAGGCAGTTGAGGATGCCTCCAAGGGGATTGTTGATTTCATGAGCCACCCCCGCGGCGAGCCTTCCAACCGAGACCAATTTCTCGGAATTCCTGATCTGCTGCTCCAATTTCTTGGTCTCCGTCATGTCGCGCGCGATGCCTAGCACGCCCAGGATCGTTCCTTCGGCCGAATGCAGCGGGGACACGCTGACCATGACGGCCCTCGGTTCCCCCGTGCGAGTGGCCACTTCGACCTCATAGACCTGCTTCGCACCGATATCCAGGGTACTCTTGAGACGTTTCCCTCGATGGCGCTTGGAGAGAAGGACAAGGTATGGGCGCCCAAGCAGATCGTCTTTCCGATAGCCCCATGCTTCGATCTTCCCATTGACGTAGGTAAACCGTTGCTCGGTATCGAGGGTATAAATGACATCGTTGGCGTTCTCGAGCAGATTCTCAAGATACTGCTTGGTCTCTTCAATTTCCCGCGTACGCTCTCGTACCTTATCCTCCAACTCTTCTCGGTAGGTTTCCAATTGCTGCTCGAGCCGCTTCCGGTCTGTAATGTCTCGCAACTGCACCATCACCGATAGTTGGTCCGCCTCTCCGACCCGGATCAGAGCCATTTCGGCCGGAGTTTCCAGTCCGTCGGCATGGCGCACCACGATCTCCTGGGTGGGCACTTTCGGCTGTCCTGAAATGATGTCGTGCAGCCACCTGCGCAATGCGTCGTGATAGTCGGAGAGGACGACTTCGAGCAGACTGCGGCCGACCACGTTCGCCTCTGCATATCCCAGAGCTTGCTCCTCACGTTTATTGACGGCGACGATTGTGCCGCTCGGATTCACCATAAATACCGAGTCCGCCACCAAGTCGAACAACACCTTGTACCGCGCCTGCGAAGCCATCAGCTGTTGCGTCCGCTCCGACACAGCGTGTTCAAGTTGCGTCGTATGCTCTTGCAATCGTTGTTCAAGCCGATGCCGTTCGGTCACGTCTCGCACAAACGCGCGTGAATGAACCAGCCCGCCCCGCTCTTGATCGATCAGTGCCGTGGCATGAATCTCCACGTCGATCGGCTGACCATCTTTGGCCAGAAAGACCGTTTCAATCGAACTGCGCCCTTCCGCCACCAATCGTTCCAAATATTGTAAAACGTGTGGCTCCTGACCGCGCGGCACAAGGTCCCAGAGCTTCATCGACAACATCTCATCGAGCGTATATTTCAGTTTCTCGAGCCCCATCTTATTCACATGGACGAATCGGCCGTTCCGGTTCAATTGATAGATCATCTCTGGAGAATGCTCGATTAAATCCCGATACTTTTCCTCCAAGCGATGCACATCCACCACGCGCTGTTCGATTTGCGCAAACGATCGTTGGAGATTCGTTGCCATCTGATTAAACGCCTCGGCGAGCCCTTCAATTTCATCGCCAGTCTTCAGTTCCAATCTCCGGTCCAATCGTCCGCTTCCGATTTCACCCACCCCATCGTGTAACAACTGAATGGGACGAGCGATCCGACGTGCAACAACTACTCCGGTCCCCCACAGCACGGCGAGCACGAGCAATCCACAGAGCAGCACTTTCGCCACGAGCTCGGCAAGCCGCGCATAGGTCTCCTGGGGATCCTGCCGCACGACCGTGATCCACTGATGTCCCCCGAGACTCCCAGGAGCCAGATTCTCGCCGAATCGGACGGGAGCGAATCCGATCAAGGCGTTCCGGCTCCCGTGCGAATCGTCTGCGGCAACGGTCCAACCGGCCTGCATCCCGCCAAGAGCACTGATCAACTCGGGCCGGACCGTATGCTCTTCCGGGGCCAGGACCGGACAGATCAGAGGCACACCATCGGAACCGAACAGCATCGCATGACCGGTCGCCCCGATGTTGACCTCTGCAATGGCATGGAAGATCGTATCTCGACGTAACAGAATGGTGACCGCTCCAATCACCGTCTTCTTTGTATCGTCCAGAATGGGAGCCGCCACCACGACCACGTGAGTTCCGAATCCTGGGTCGAATGCGATCTCGCTCACATAGCCCCTGAGACTTCCGTCTTTCACCACGGCCTGCCACCACTGCGTCTTCCCGTAAAAATACTCCACTTGTGGAATGGAACTGACCACCAACGCTCCCTGCTGGTCCGTCACCAAGATCCCGACATAGTCTGATTTACGGATATCGTGCCACCGGATGAGGTAGTTCGTGACGATGCGATTGATGAAGAGGGGAAACTCGCTCTGCTTGTCCCGTTGACGCCACCGCTGCTGCCAATCCTTGATCATGACCTGGATGTTCTGCGCATCCTTTCCCTCATACGTGCGGTTGGATTCGGTGACGGCGGTGTGGAGAAAGGGTGTCGTGGCGAGTTGCTGGGCCTCGCTCATCCCACGACTGACATGCATTTCAATGCGGCGAGCGGCTTCCACGGCGGCTTCTTTGAAGTTTGCGCCGGTCATTTCGCGAAGTGCGCGCCGCTCTTCGAAGTAGGTGAACGCAAGCAGAAGGGTCAGAGGGAGAAGTCCGACCAGCACGATCGCCGTGATGATTTTGCGCTGGAGACTGTGTGACCGACTCCAGAGTGTCATGGGTATGTCCCGAGCAGGATGCGACGACCCCTGATGCGTCACACGTCCGGAAGGATCTTCCCAGACGAGCCACGAACCACGAGAGGCTATTTCACCATCCAGCTAACTCCGCTTCAACATCCCTCCGGCGGATTTCGGCCAAAGCAATAGTAACGGGCTCGCGACGAAAACAGACGAGTAAGTCCCGAAGATCACCCCCCACAGCAGGGCGAGCGAAAAATCATGCAAGACCTCTCCTCCGGC
This sequence comes from Nitrospiraceae bacterium, assembly GCA_035273365.1. GTDB lineage: Bacteria > Nitrospirota > Nitrospiria > Nitrospirales > Nitrospiraceae > Palsa-1315. The sequence continues at coordinate 10,957 of DATEPD010000360.1, forward strand.
CACCGTCAGGGGAATCAGCACCAACACGACGGTCAAACTGGTGACGATCGTTCGGCTCAAGACCTGGTTGACCGCATTGTTGATGATCGTGTCTTCGCTCTCCCGCCGCCGCATTCGGAGATTTTCTCTGATACGGTCAAACACCACGACCGTATCGGTCATCGAATAGCCGGCTAACGTGAGCAATGCCGTGATGACGAGCAAGGTAATTTCCTTATCCAGGACATAAAAGGCCCCCAACACAGCCAACACATCATGGAAAGTCGCCAGGGCAGCAGCGATGCCGAAGCGAAGTTCGAATCGCCCCGCCACGTAAAGAATGATCCCGGCAAATGAAATGGCAACCGCAATGAGGGCATCCTGCTGAAGTTTCTGCCCGATAGTCGGTCCGATTTCCGTGCTGGAATCGACCACGAAATGGTTCGAAGAAAACTCCTTTGTAAAGACTGCCACGACCCGATCGGCGACCTTCTCCTCGATGGTCGTCGAGGCCTTCAAGCGAATCAGGAGTTTGTTCTCCTGACCGAATTCTTGCAACTCGGCATTGTTCAGGCCGTTCTCCTCCAAGACTTTTCTCGCTTCGTCAATCCGGATCGGCTGGTCGAATTTCAACTGCACCGCAGTCCCTCCAGCGAAATCGATGCCGAGGTTGGCTGCCCCCCGGGAAATCTGAACGATCGCCACAATGCCCAGCACCACCATGATACCGGAAAAGAGAAAGGCCAAATG
>DATEPD010000361.1:0-8956 GCA_035273365.1 Nitrospiraceae bacterium
CAGCGGTGATTGTAAAACACCTCAGAATGCGCGTATCGAACTGCGTGAGGCGTATATCGAGGCCGGTTTCATATAGGCGGGCCAGTTCGTCATGCGCGGTCTCGCTCAGCGCGAAGGCTTCGGCAAACAGCGCTGTGACTCCGTCTGACGCTTGGCTGTCTTTGAGCAGGGCGATACCCAATGATCCACTTGGTTCATTCCTATCGGCGTTCGGGTAATCAGACCAAAGCTCATTGCGATACTGCCTGAAAGCCTCGATTGCCTCTTTTCGACGGCGCTCGGACTGGTCAGGGGATAGCGCTTGACGGCGAAGCTGTGAAAGGGATTCCGCTGCGCGCTGCTGGCTGAACTCGACGGCGCTGGTCCACCAACGGATGGCAAGTGCCAAATTCTTTTCGACGCCCTTACCGTTGCGATAGGCGTTCCCCATGAAGTATTGCGCCTGCGGAACTCCGGCGATCGCTGCTTTCTCCATAAACTGTGCCGCTTCCCGATGCCGATTCGTCAGCTTCAAGACCAGTGCAAGACGATAGCTGGCATCGGGAAATTCCGGTTGCAGATCCAAGGCCCGGCGATAGGATTGGATCGCGGCTGTGAGATTGCCCAGCGAATACTGAACGCTGCCCAAGCTGTAATGCGCATGTGTTAATGCAGGATCGAGCAGGATGGCTTCCATCAAGGCGATGGCAGCCGCATGCCCATCTTGTTTGGCCATGAGAGTGAGACCAAGTTGTAGATAGGCTCTGGCGTTATGTGACTCGAGCTTGAGGGCCACGCGGCATTCATCGAGTGCGGCATCGAGATCACCGATGCGGTAGAGCCCTTGTGCCAACTTCAGCCGGAGGTCTGCGTTGTTCGGAGACTTGCGAACGCTCGCGCGTAGCTCACTCAAGATGAATACCGCGTCTTCCTGATCTGACGTGGTGAATTCAATAAGAGGCGATTCGTCGACGGAGGGCAGTGGAGCGGGAGACTCTATCACGGAAGGAGGAGACGATGGTTCGTCAGGCGCCTGTGCGAACGAGGCATGGATGGAGAACCATGCGATGAAGGATGCGAACACGAGAGTCACGAGCACCAATCGGCGACGCATCGGAAATCTGTGACCCTCCGGATCCGTTGTGTAAGATGGGCTGTATTATATCACCGAATCGATGCCAGTGGGTTGGGCGGAGTTCGTTGAGGGGAGCGCCGATTCGTGGTTTTCCGAATGGCCTGTTGCAGGCGCTGAATCGTGCTCTGAAGATCAGGCCCAGAACGGAGTATGGGCTCATGTTGCACCAGCCACACTGGTTTAAGAGGGGCCGGGTCGCTGGGCAGCCGGGGAATCACATGCCAGTGGATGTGGGGAAGTAAATTGCCGAGGAGTTCGTAATTGATCTTCTTGGCTTCATAGACTTGGGCAAGAGTTTTGGCGACGAGATTTACTTCCTCCATGAGCTGAATCCGTTCCGTGGGAGCGAGATGGAACAGCTCTGTCGCGTGGCGCTTGAAGACGACGACGGTCCAACCGGGGAAGAATTGATCGTCGTGAAGATAGGCGTTCGACAGTCCGAGGTCGGCAATGAATTGGTTTTTTCTCGGCCAGCTGCCTTGGCAGGCCTTGCACGTGGGATCCGTCATGGCTGATTGGCCTTGCGCCACTCTTCTTCGGTGAGGAGCCCCTTCTTGATCAGTAATTGAATTAACTTGTCGATGGAGTTGCGATTGGGTGCCGTCGGAGTGGTGACCGACTGAGCCGGAGCGGCCGGGGTTTGTTTCGGTTCAGGCAGCGGTCGTTTCAACCCGAATACTTTGAACGAGGGCGTGAAGACGATCAGATAATCCTTGTTGCGAAGACGTACGCTGGCTGGAAGACTTTGGCTGGAAGGAGTCAAGTCGGTCGCCGATCCGGGTGGGATTTGGAAGTAGGGTTTTCCATCCTGGGTTTCTCCATTTTGACCCAGGACTTCCATTCGGCTCAGGATCGTATCGCTGTTCAAGTTTTCCCGGTCTTCCCCTGCGATGTTGGTTACCCTGTCGAGGACAATAAACAGGGAATCGCCGATGAACGTATCGGCAGACAGGTTCTTGACGCTCACATCATAGAGGTACTCGCTGTTGAAGTTATCTCGTCCTTTGAGGGTGACGATGACCGAAGCCCTGCCAGTCAAATCCGTAAGCTGATCCAGCGGCCCGGCAGTGCTTTCTGGCACCATGGATAACCATTGACCGAGGAAGATGGCTGCGAAACTCAGCCGCCAGAGCGTCATATTTCTCGACATGGTTGGCTTCCAAGACGTTGAAAGTGCCTTGCCTTCAATTGGTCTGAGCATAGCAAAGATCCTCGGGTTGAGCGAGCCTTCTGCGCGATCGATCACCTTGACAGTCTCTTTCCGTGAACGCTATTCTCGCCGCAGTTGGAGCTGTACCCAACTCTTCCACTGTTACCACGCATGAAATCCACTTCACGATGTGCTCCGCTCTTGGTTCCCCGTTCTCTCGTGACGCAATTAATGGCGCTCTACGACTATCCGCATCCCTCGCAACGCGGTCGTATCATTCGTGGATACGATCGGCGTCATGCGGCGCGGACTGCGCGCATGTGCGCAGCGGTGGCTACGGCTCTGGGCCATGGAACTGCGCGGGTCCGCCAGTATCAGATTGCCTGTCTACTGCATGACTTAGGCCGTGCCGGGCTCGATCGTCAACTATTTGGGAAGATTTGGTCCTGGGCCAAGGAGCATGGGATACCGACGCGACCGCGCGAATGGAGAGCCCTACACCACGATACCCCCTACGGACGCGAAACAGAGGCCTTTCTCCGGTGCTATCGAAAAGACCTTGAGGGCAACGGCATTCCGATCACGGCTTGGGCGAAGGAGCAGGTTGAGATGCGGCTGGGATATTCGCGCCGGCTTGCTCGCCGGCTGCGTGCAGTGCGGCCCGCTATCAGAGAGATGGGGGTGACCTGGGCGCCTTGGATGCAGCAGGTGATGCTCTACTACTACTATCCGGAGAAGCTGGCGTCCGCCAAGCCTTGGGTCAAGCAGTTGGCGGAAATCCTTGTCGCCTGCGAACAGTTTGAAGCCTTCAGTAATCAGCGTCGAGGACGAGACTACTATATGCGGAAGAAGGAAACATTGGTCGACGCCTTTGCCTATTTAGAGACGTTGCAGCAGGATGGTATTGTGAGTGGCCCGGTGATGGAGGCCCTGCGCCGGTTGACGGCGCAAGGCGAGTTTGACGCAATTCTTGAAGAGGCTCGTGGCCGTGTTTTTACACGGGGCGAGCGCCGTGCCCTACGATCGATGGAGTCCTAAAATGGCGGTCAAGACGGTGTCCCTACGTCTCACCATGCAGGGGAATACGCAGATCGAAAATATTACAAAGTCCGCAGTCGATGCCTTGGCTGGCACAGGGCTGTTGGCCGGAATCGTCACCGTGTTCGTCAAGCACACCACCGCCTCGGTGATGATCATAGAGGATGAACCGGGTATTAGAGCTGATACCAAGACCTTCTGGGACCGAGCTCTGCCGGCCGATCCTGCCTGGCAGCACAATACGAAAAATGCCGGTGAAGACAACGGCCACAGCCACTTGCGAGGCCAGCTCCAAGGACCGTCAGTCACGATCCCCTTCCTGGATGGAGTACTGCTGCTGGGGACATGGCAACAGATCGTCCTCGTCGATTTCGATACCAGACCCAGAACCAGGGAACTCATTATCCAAATCATGGGGGAATGATCAGGATGACACGTGAGTCGTACAAGGAGCTTGTCGTTTCAGTCGGGCTCTTGATCCTCAGCCTCTGGCCAGCTTTGTCAATGGCGGAGTGGGGGAAGCCGTTAGGCGGGGCCTACGATGGGCCTGAAGGGAAGCCGCGCATCGTCACGCCCACACCCGACGAGTTGGGAGCCGATGAGCGGGCCACGATGGCCGTGTTTGAGCGGGCGACGAAATCCGTGGTCTTCATCGCCAATACGGCGATTCAACGAGACCCCTGGTCGTTGAATCTCTTTGAAGTCCCGCAAGGGTCCGGATCGGGATTCGTTTGGAACAAGCAGGGGCACATCGTCACCAATTTTCATGTCGTCTATGGAGCGAATTCGATCACCGTCACCCTGGCCGACCGGACGGAGCACAAGGCCACGGTGATCGGCGCGGATCCCGATCATGATGTGGCGGTGCTGCAGATTCGCGCGTCTGAAGAGACACTGTCCCCCCTCACGGTCGGAACGTCGCATGATCTGCACGTCGGGCAAAAAGTGTTGGCGATCGGGAATCCGTTCGGCCTCGATCATACGTTGACGACGGGGGTGGTGAGTGCCTTGGGCCGGACGATCAAATCCTTGTCGAACAGGACGATTGAAGGGGTCATTCAGACAGATGCCGCCATCAATCCGGGAAACTCCGGTGGACCGCTGCTCGATAGCGCCGGTCGATTGATTGGCGTGAATACACAGATCGTCAGTCCGAGCGGGGCCTTCGCTGGAATCGGCTTTGCCGTGCCGGTCGATACGGTCAATCGCATCGTCCCAGAGTTGATTAAGCATGGAAAGCTTATCCGTCCAGGGCTTGGGGTCTCGCTCGTTCCCGATGCCATGGCCAAGCGGTGGGGGATCAAGGGGCTGATTATCGGTAAGGTGTCGCGTGGCTCCGGGGCAGAGCAGGCCGGGTTGAAGGGGGCACGTGAAACCATCGCTGGGCGAGTGGAATTGGGTGATATCATCACGGCGGTCGACGGCAAGCCGGTCGAGACCCTGGACAACTTGATGGATGTGATGGAGCACCACAAAGTCAATGACCGGGTCGCGGTCGAGATCTTGCGGGGAAGCCGCCACGAACGTGTATCCGTGACCCTCCAAGCCATCAATTAAATGACTGGTGGTGAGAAGCGACAAACCGTGAAGCCGCTATGGTAGGATCATCCATCTGTTCCGCATGGAGGACCACCGATGAGTGACCGACGACCCACTGAACCACAGGACTCAGAACCAATCGGGAAGACTGAGGATACCGTGAATCCGTCGATGCGTAAGGGGTCTGATCCGCTCGAGCTCATTGAGCAATGTCTCGCCTCGTTCCCCGACAGTGACCCCCGGCAGAAGATTCTCTACAAGTTACGTCATGCTGTGATCCTCGGGCAAGCCGCCCAACAGAAGCGCGAAGTTGAATTCAAGAAGGCCGCCGACGTCATCGCGAAGCTGACGGCGCCGGCCAATCGGGTCGGTACCCTGCTTGAGATGCCGGGTGAAGGTCTCGCACGGATTTTGGTAGGGGGCGCTGAGTATTATGCTGCGGTTGATCCACGGGTGCAGGCCGCCGAGTTAAAGATCGGTGCTCAGATTTTGGTCAACGAGGCCTATGCGGTGATTAAGGTATTGGGCTATGACCGGAATGGGCCCGTATTGAAAGTGGCGGAAGCATTGGCAGACGGGCGACTTCGTTTCGAGCAGGAGATGGGTCGGCAGGTCTTGATTCTACAACGATCGAGCGACCTTGCCGGCGTGGATCTGAAGGCGGGCGATGAGGTGCGCATCGAGCCCAGTCTCCACGTGGCGATCGAGAAATTGGAAGACCGCCAAGCCAAGTCCCACTTGCTTGATGAGGTTCCCACGGTCACATGGGAGCAGATCGGTGGGCAAACGGAGGCGATCGCGGCCATTCAGAAGGCGATCGAGTATCCCTTGCTCCATACGAAGACATTTCAACGTTTTAAGTTCACTCAACCGAAGGGCTTCCTGCTCTATGGCCCTCCCGGCTGCGGAAAGACCTTGATCGGACAAGCGGCAGCCGCCAGTCTTGCCAAACTGTTAGGGACGTCAGTCCAGGGCATGTCTGGAGCGAAAGGGGAGAGGCCACCGGTGACTCGCGGGGCATTTCTCCACGTCAAGGGACCGGAGATTCTGAACATGTGGCTGGGAGAATCGGAGCGGATGGTCCGAGATCTTTTCGCCCAGGCTCGTGCTCGCCGGAATGAAGGGGCCTTACCCTTTATCTTTATCGATGAGGCGGAGTCGGTGCTCGGCACGAGGAGGGCGTCTCGTTCATTCAACATTTCCAGCACCTTAGTGCCAATGTTCTGTTCCGAGATGGACGGGATCGAGTCGTTGCACGATGTGGTGATTATTTTGGCGTCGAACCGGCCTGACTTGATTGATCCGGCCGTACTGCGGCCGGGACGTATCGATCGCAAGATCAAAGTGAGCCGGCCGAATCGTGACTCGGCAGCAGCGATTCTGAACGTTTACCTGACAGATGATTTGCCTCTGGACCGGCAATGGATCGATCAGCACGGCGGGGATCGAAAGAAGGCCTGCGCCGACCTCACTGAGCATGCGCTTGCTGCGATCTTTTCGCGTATCGATGAGAATCGGCTCCTGTCGATCAGGCTCCGGAGCGGACAAAATAAGGTCCTCTATCGAAGCGATTTGATCAGCGGCGCGATCTTGGCTTCGATCGTTCAACGGGCGAAGGAGCAGGCGATCGATCGCATGATTGCGGGCGACGGGAGTGAGCAAGGCGGCATGACCTTGGACGATTTGATGAACTCCGTGCATGCAGAGTTCCGGGAAGGTGAGATGTTGCCGCCCGATGATGCGTCGGAAGAATGGCTCAAGCTTCTCGATCACCATCCGGAACAGGTGGTGGGGATGTCGTCGTTCCGGAGAGGGCGGCAGTCCGAAGAGAGACTGATCAATCAAATTATTTGAACGTAAGGGGCGAGGGGTAAAGCGTGAGGGGTAAGAGAAAATGAAAAGGCTCTGTTCAGGCAGGCCTGTTTTTTTTGCGCCTCACGGTTCACGCCTAACGTCATGATACGGCTATTCGGCATTGAAACGGAGTATGGGATTACCAGGGAGGACCAGGACCTGGTCGATCCGGTCGTAGAGTCGATGGAACTGGTGCGGGCCCATCTGACCGCCTCGTTCGAGCGGCGCTGGGACTATGACGGTGAGGATCCGCACGAGGATGCCAGAGGGTTTCGGGTCTCCGGCCTGCAGCAAGATAAAGAAGAGGACGAGTTCGCCAAGGTCGATGCCCATCGGCCGTTTTCCTTTCATGAAATGAAGAGCGATCTGGTTCTTCCGAATGGCGCACGTTTCTATAACGACCATACGCACCCTGAGTTTTCCACGCCAGAATGCCGAACGTTGAAAGATATCCTTGCCCATGACCGCGCCGGGGCGCGCATTGTTCAGCGGGCAGCGGCGCGTCGCAACCAGGCGCTCGGTGGGCCCCATGTGCAGCTCTATAAGAACAACACGGACTTTCACGGACACAGTTACGGCTGTCACGATAACTATCTCGTGTCACGGTCGATTCCCTTCCCTTCGTTGACTGGGGGGCTGCTGCCGTTCCTTGTCAGCCGACAGGTCATTGCAGGGGCCGGCAAAGTCGGTGTGGAAGGTCAGGAAAGCGGGTTCGTGCCGGGTCACTATCAGTTGTCTCAGCGAGCCGATTTTATGGAAACGGATCTGAGCGTCGATACGATGCACAATCGGCCGATTCTGAATACGAGGGACGAACCGCACGCGGTTCGGGAGAAATATCGACGGCTCCATCTCATCATTGGCGATGCCAATATGTGTGAATACAGCACAGCGTTGAAAGTCGGGACGACGCAGTTGGCGCTGGAGTTGATCGCGCGCGATGCGGCCCCTGCGATTGAATTGGAACATCCCGTCACGGCGGTAAAGCAGCTGTCTCGCGATCAGAATCTGAAGGCGGCGGTGCGTCGGAAGAACGGCAGCACTATCACAGGGCTCGACATTCAAGAGCAGTACTACCTCGCGGCCGAGAAGCAATTGGCAGGTGTTGACGAGGAAACTGATTGGATTCTTCGCGAATGGGCCTCCACGCTAGGGTTACTCACTGGGGATCGACGACAACTGGTCGGACGGATTGATTGGGTCACCAAGCTCTGGCTGTTGGAAACCTTTATGCAGGATGAGCGGATTGGATGGGGTAATCCCTGGCTGGCAAGTTTGGACTTAGAGTATCACAATGTGAATCCGGACCGCGGCCTATTCCTGGGGCTCGAGGCTGAGGGGAAGGTCTGGAGGATGACGTCGGAGCAGGACGTTGAATCGGCGTTGGCGGTTGGCCCGGCCGATACCAGGGCGGGGATTCGCGGCCTCTGCATCAGACGGTTTCCGGATCAAATCAAGTCGATGCAATGGGAACGTATTCAGTTTAGCGGTGGGCTGCTTCCCCGAACGTTAGAGATGGGCGATTTATTCGAGCCACAGGCCGTGCAAGCCTGCGGGCAGATATTCGAGCACGCGTCATCTCCGATGGATGCGCTGAACGCATGGAACAGCAGAAAGGAATCAGGATTATGAACTACATCTCAATGCCGGAACGCCGTGAAGGGCCAGGCAATCCGATGCCGAAGGCACCGAGTCCATCTGATGAGGGCGGTGGGCCGAAACGGCCGGACACAGGGTCGCCCGATAGGGATAATTTGCTCAAACGCATGCGCAAGGTTGATCCGAAACAAGCTGAGCGGTATCGGCAACGGACAGGGGAGTGATGGAGCACCGAAACAGGGCTTGTGCTCGCGCAATGCGCGGCCAACTTGGAAAACGCGGCGTCTCGGCGCCGCGAGGGCGGGCGGGTGAGAACGGCCACAGGCCCTCGTTGGACGCGCGCAGTGAGCCCTGACATCGGTGCCCCATCTAGAAGATGAACGAAGAACGGACTAGGAAGGTGTGGTGAAGACGATGGGGATGCAAGGGGATTTTCTTCAGCTGTTGAAGGAACAGGGCTACACACTGGGCGTACCAACGGCGGTAGGGTCTGGCCATGCACTTACGAATGCGACCACGATACTGGCCTTCAAGTATTGCGATGGCGTGCTGGTGGCAGGAGACCGTCGTGCGACCGCCGGCAATATGGTGATGTACGATCGCACGGACAAAGTGTTGGAGATCGATCGTCACAGTGTGATGGCGATAGCCGGTGTCCCGGC
>DATEPD010000362.1:0-4433 GCA_035273365.1 Nitrospiraceae bacterium
TGTCCTCGTGGATGTACTGTTCTGGTTTCATGAGTGGTTCTAGACCGCTGTGAAAAATCTTCCTCATCCTCATCATCATGAGCAATCATCAAGATAGATATGGCACGCTCATTCCTTGACGCAGCCAACTTCCCAAAGAGCTTGATTAATACTTTCCGGTTCAACGGGTATCCAATTGTCTGGGTCTACATACCCGTTAGATGGAATCCCGGTTCCCATTTGACGCGAGAATTCGGTAAACGCCAGCAATCGAACGCGCTTCTGTTGGCAATCGAATTGTTTTTGAGTGGTTGTCGAGAGAAATCGGTGTGGACCAAATCCGAAGGGGCCCATCCCTGCATTCCCTTGCATCCACCTATAGTCGATGAGTTGCCGCAGTGTGACCAGATTCCCTTGCCTGTGAATGGTGTCTGGATCGATGTACAGAGTCCGTAATCCCGAGGAGAGATACGGTTTCTCAATCGCCACCCATTCGGCATACACGGGGGCACTGCTCAGGATCAATGGGGTGATGAGTGACCAGACCCCCAGAAAATATCTCAGGGGGAAATTCATACTTGTCCGACATTGCGTATGAGAAAGCATTGTCTTGAAAGTGTGCCAAATCGTTCCGTCATAGACAACCATGCCCTATCGAGTGAAGATTTAGAGCCCGAGCAAAGACTGATTGTCTTGATCAAGACAACCTGTCCTCACATCCTCAGAAAAGTGTTTCGCTTTCATTCCAACTCTCCTCAATGTTTTCAAAACGTTGAACTTCGCTTTTGAACGGTATTCCTTTTGCTCTCCAATCTGGTGAGCTTTTTTTCAGGTGCACGCATTCTCATGACTAACCAACGCTACACAAACCCGGAAACACCGGTGATGCCTCTCACGAACCCAGAGCCTGCCGGTACGTCAGTCCTGCTTATCGATGGAGACGACACCGACCGAGTGTTTTATGCAAATGGGCTAATGAACTGTTCTCCTGACTATCTAATATTGCAAGCCAGTGATGCGAAGTCAGGACTTGACCTCTATCGACAATCCCAGCGGGTTGATTGTGTGGTGATTGACCTTGCCTTACCCGATCGATCCGGGTTCGGGCTCCTGATGGACTTACTTCCAATCCCCAGCAGGCCGACCGTCGCGGTGATCGTACTCACCAAAGTGGAAAATGAAGGACGGTGGAACTTAGCCAAGCAAGTGGGCGCATACGCCTGTTTTCGGAAGCAGCACACGTCGTTTGACGATCTGGATCGAGCCATTCAACGTGCAGTCGCCTTTGTGGGACTGATGCCCAAGGAAGACCGGCACCGGTTCCTTTAGTCTATCTCGTCAGAGTAAATCACCTCGGCAACAACCGTTTATCCAAGTCATCCTTGGCCTAAGGCCTGGGGAATTTTTACATATCAAGGAGACATCAACATGATTGAATCGTCCTTTTGTTTTCTTCCCGGAGTCGGTCGGAGAACGGAGCAGCGGTGGTGGCAGCAGGGCATCGACGCATGGACCGACTTTCTGTCTGCTCCCTCAATACCCGGTCTCGGGCGTAGCCGGAAGGTACTCTACGATCTCGCGCTAGACCACGCGAAGGATCGTCGAGCACAGGAAGATGCACGATACTTCGCGGTTCATCTGCCGGCTTGCGATCAGTGGCGACTGTATGAATGGCTACGGGCTCGAGCCGTCTATCTCGATATCGAGACGAATTCCTTTGGACAGATCACCGTCGTCGGACTGTATGGACAGAGCCGGTATAGGGCTCTCGTGAGAGGAGAGTCCATTGACCGACGGCGCCTCTGTGACGAACTGACGCAGTACGATTTGCTGGTGACGTTCAATGGCACCGCATTCGATCTGCCGATCCTCCTCGCGACCTTCCCCGACCTTCCGCTGGACCAGCCTCATCTCGATTTGTGTCGTCTAGGAAAGCAGCTCGGTTACCATGGCGGCCTGAAGGCCATCGAGGCGCAATTGGGCATCCAGCGACATCCTGAGGTGCAGGGCATGAGCGGAGCGGAGGCGGGCCAACTCTGGAACCGGTGGCGACACGGTCGGAATGAGGAGGCGAGAGCACGGCTCTTGGCCTATAACGAGGCGGACTGCGTAAATTTAGAACCCTTGGCGGATACATGCTATTGCCAGATGGTTCAACAGTGTCGAGCGGTCACCTCATAAGAATCATGATCTCTTCACGGCGTGTCATGTTCTTCTATCAGACCTAGGGAGATACGCAGGTGCCGGTGAATTGTTTTCCCTTTACGATGAATTGTTGAGGAGCCAAATATGTTAGCGAGTGATGTTCTTGGATATGCTTCGGACGTAGAGAAAGCCCAGCGGCGTATGGACGCCTTGGAAGCGCTTTTACGGATGCGTTCCAAGCAATTGCAGGAGTCCTTAAAAGAGCGGATCAAGCGGGCCCACACTCATGGAGAGTGGATTCAGCTTTCTTCGGAAGAATGTGCCGGGTTACATGAGCAAGAGAAGCTGTATCACAAATCTCAATTTGTGACACTCCAGCACGAACTCACTCGAACCATAAGGCAGTTGGCTACACTCAAACAAGCAAAAAAACGAGCCCGTCTCATTCGTGCGGTCGAAATGGCATCCGAGCTGAAAAAAAAACGGCACTGAACTTCTCCGGAAGTCCTCCTGCGCAAATCAATTTTCACAAGGGATGTTCCCAGTATTGGATTCAGTTTATTCGAGATATATCTGTCTATTATGGTAAATGGCAATTCCAACAAGACCTGCAGCCGGTCTATGAAAACATGAATTGATATTTCTGGCCTGCAGAGAAAGGGGGACAGCATGTTACTTCTGAGCGGGATTCTCCTCAATGAAATTGTTCTCGGTGTGACACTCATCGTGCTGCTATTCGCACCCATTGCGAATGCGGAGATGCGCTCTGATCCGTCCTCGAAGCCAAACACTGAGTCACAATCGGACAGATCCAAGACACCGACGCAGCCTGGCCAGACGGACATTACGAATACCCCGGGCGATCCTGGCAATCTCCCGTCCCGCTATACGGTCATGCCAGTAGCGAGAGGAGAAAAAATAGACGTAGAAAGCTCGTTGATCGGCGATACGGTGAAGAATCCAAAAGGAGAACAGCTCGGGAGATTAGAGCGACTGATCAAGGATTCTGAAACGCAGAAGATTGAATATGCGATGATCTCGATCGGTGATACCGGTGAGTACAAAGCCTTCCCATGGAGTAATTTTAAAGTCAATAAGGAACAGGGCAACGTGGTGCTCAATGTGACGCGCGCAGTTACAGCCTGGCCTCGCACAAACCGATCTCTCACCGGACGTCACGAAAGTGGTGGAAGATCAACTGAAGACGCTCCGAGCTTCAGAACCTCGCAGAGCCGAAAAGCCTGCGCGCTCTAAGGATGTTCAAGGTCAGGGCCCAATGGGTGAAAGTAAGACGAGCGGCTCTGGGCCTTCAGGTCCGAGTGCTCTGCCACCGAGTGGCAAGTAAAAGCCTTCACACAGTTAAGGCGGTTTGTCTCTATGGAGTAGGTAGGTGAAACTCAACGTGGGAAGGTCTTCATCTATCAGAGCTAGGCTAACCTCCACTGTGCCAGGGAAGCCACGGCGTTGGTCCCGACACGTATATCCGGAATAATGTTCAGTTCCAGGATCGCCACGGAGGGAAGTTCCACGTGATGATCCTCGATTTCTCGGATGGCTCCATGAGGACTAAAGTTCCATTGTTGCCGCACGATTTCATGGAAAGACTCGCCATCACCGGGAGACCACCGCAACGTATATTCCTGCGTCCGTTCAATCTCTGCTTCGATGAAATCGAGCCAGATCCTCGTCACGTGTTGCGGCGGCTGAAAGTGAAGCCTGATCGTTTGTAGGCCAGGCCCGGCTGCGCGCCATCCCGCATTCGGCTCGGGCAACAAGGCGCCCTCAACCGGATATGCGGGAGCCTCTGACGTGACTTCGACTTCCGCGAGTCCTTCCACATCAAGCCAGTCTTGGTGGGCCAGGGCACCATCTTGTTGATGCCCTGGCACAATGCGCTTGCGCACGGATTAATCTCCCACTCGTGTCCTCTATTGCTTCATCTCGCTTATCCCGCAGCACCATCTTGCTATTCTTTGGGCGTCCGGCTCAGTTCGGTCCCAGAGGAAGATGGACTCATATTGTCTTTAGTCTCTATAGGCGCCTCTCGAATCTCGATGTCCGCCGAGACCACTTGCTCTCCTCCCACCATGCCGTGCGGCTTCGACCGCACCATATACCTGGCCGTCCCGGCTTTCTCAAAACAGAAGCTTGCGGACTCCCCAGGATTAATGTCGGCCTGTTGATCAAGCGAGCCGGTGAAGCCTCGTTTACACGCAATGCTCTTGCCGGCTTCGATCAGGATGATGCGCACCGGGTCCGCGCGGCCATTAATAAAGCGCAACTCATCGCCCACCCCCACGCGGAGGTCG
>DATEPD010000363.1:0-6562 GCA_035273365.1 Nitrospiraceae bacterium
TCCTCCTGCTTGAGTGTCTGAACGGTCAGACCACGGCGCTGGCTGAACAGGGTCCTGTCCGAGTCGTCGCTGATGTCGGCTATGTGCTGGAGGCGCCTTCATTCGTATCCCGCTGCAATTGGCCACCCTGAGAGATGAGGAGGGAGACTGACAAGGGAGGACACTCTGATGCGCAATGAAAATGAAACACAACGCATAACAGAGAACCTGGAAATTATTCGAGAATATCTGAAAGCCCAATTCAAAGAGTTCAACCTCACTGAGGACCAGAACCATGGTTCCCTCTATCACAAGTTCACGGTGGTAAAACTCAAGCCTCAAGTACAGTACAAGTTGAAGGTGGCGTGGAAAGAGATTTCAGACAATTCTCCGACAAATATCAAACCCCTCCTTGTCAATGACAAGGTAGCCGCACGAATGAGGGCTGCAAAGGGAGACTACTTCTCATGGGGTTGGCACTAATCGAGCCAAAAGAACGGCAGCGGGGCAGGTCCACTTGAACCGAGGAGGCGCTCATGATGGCCAAAGTTGTTGGTGTCCTATTCTGTGGAGCAGTGCTGTGTTTTGGGCTCTCCAACACGGCGCAGGCTGATGAGGTGGGGGGTGCCCGCGTCGAAGGGAAGACAATCGAAGGCAATCTGGTGCAGATCGGATACGAGTTCTATGTCGTCAAGGACAAAGAGGGGAAGGAAGTGCGTTTGCGAACGGATAAAACGACTCAAATGGGTGGGCAGATCCGGAAAGGTGATCGGGTCGAGGCGAAAGTGACCGAGCGGAATCGAGAGAATCATGCGCTGTCAATTCGCCAAATCCCTTGAGCGGCTCTCCACGCTGCGTCCTTCTATATAGCGGGTACTAGGAATCCACCTAGTTGACCTCCTGAAGGCCGCACTGAGGCGTGACGCAGCGCGAGTATTCCCATGTACCTTCCCAAATGTGTGACATGCATTTCTAACACTTGCCAAGGGATTATCCGAGTACCCAAAAGCACTGCTGCGCTCTCAAGATAATAATATGACGACGTTTACTTTTAGATAAAA
This sequence comes from Nitrospiraceae bacterium, assembly GCA_035273365.1. Lineage (GTDB taxonomy): Bacteria > Nitrospirota > Nitrospiria > Nitrospirales > Nitrospiraceae > Palsa-1315. Next base: position 1,041 of record DATEPD010000363.1, read on the forward strand.
TAAAAAATAATAGGAGGTACTCAATGCAAGTACAGGAGCGCAAGCAGAAACGCAGACAAGGGCATCAGGGACAAGAAGAGGCACATGCGAATGCGAAAGTGGTCGAAGCCGGCAAAAGAATGAAAGGGGATTTAGATAACCTCGTGGATGTCATCGACGGTGTGCTCGAAACAAATGCGGAGGAATTCGTCAGGAACTACCAACAAAGAGGCGGCGAATAGACGTGTCATATGGAGCGTATTGTCGTATGGCTTGTACGATGCCTTTGGGAAAAAAGCCTTTTACGTCGGCGCCCCGATCCTCGGACTCGGTATTTATCTCATTCTGCCCTCGGCTTAACCATTTCGATTGATTATGCAGCGGTGCGTGTCAGCCACACGCCGATCACCGGCTAGTCTTCAGTCCCAAGGCGGCATTCGCCACAGGCTGTGGATCGGCGATTATATTGAGAAGTTTTTCGACTTCGTATTTGAGCGAAGGGGGTGGCGATTATCGCGGTCAACCTTCGACTGGAGTCTGGGCCAGCCTCGTAATCGAATTCAGCACAAATGTGATACGGGCCGGTTATTTACCGTCCCAGCATGGGGCCTACTTGTTCAAGTCTCTTAGGCAGCTTCTAGGCACTAACCGCCCTAACCAAGGAGGTTCTCATGGTATCTATGTCCACAGTCGTAAATGTCTCAGCGTGTGGCTTCCTGCTATGTCTGGGGCTGTCCATCGCGGCCCAGGCAGAAGGCATGAAAGCAGGTCAATCCGGAGAGAATGATGCACTAGCTGATCAAATTGAAAGGACTTTCTCACAGATGCAGGAAGTACATATTATCCAGGGCGATGTACTTCGCATAGATGGCACGAATTATTTCATCAAAGGGTTAGACGGGAAGGAAGTGAATTTGAAGGTCGACAATACCACCGTGAAGGCCGGAAATCCTAAGGCCGGAGATCGAATCGAAGCGAAAATTAATGAGCAGAATCACGCGGTGTCGATTCTCCCAGCCCCATGAATGGAATGGGTGCTGGGCCTTTTTTAAGATCAGGAATCATGGGGTGAAGTCAACAAGCAAAAGTTTCAGGCTGAACTAACGGCGACATCGGACAAGGTTGGCAGACATTGCAGAAAAGACAATGCATCGAGGTTGGTCAGGCCAACTCGCAAGAATCACCGCGTGGGGCATGACACAATTTCAAGAGCGGAGCATAGGAGCAGAGGTGTTCGACAGCGCACGACTACTTTAATTTTTTATTCCGCAGCCGTCGTGACGCTGATACCTGTTTTTGAGAAACCACCGCACCACAGACCTTGCAGTAAAACTTACCGCTCAATAGCGTGCTGACTGGGGCATGTTCATGGACGACCCCTTGGCACGATTGAACCACCTATGTAGGTTGCGGCATTCCTTTATTGGGCTCGCCCCAGTAAATTATGTGAGGTGGAAATGGAATCGCAATCCCCTTGGCATCGAACGTATTCTTTATCCGGCGATTCATCTCCCGACCAATCCGCCACTGTTTGAGTGGTTTGGTCTTGATGCGACACTTGATAATCACGGCAGAGTCCGTAAATTGGTCCACGCCCCACATCTCCAGCGATTCAACTATATCCTCCCCAAATCGAGAGTCTCGACGCAGGTCCTCGGCTATCTCCTGCAGGAGCCCCATCACCTCATCGACATTCTCCTGGTACGCGATTCGAATATCGAACGGATAGTAGGAGTAATCCATTGTCATGTTCTTCACCTTATCGATGGCTCCGTTGGGAACCACGTGGAGATTACCAGCACCGTCACGGAGCTTGATGGCTCGCAGTTCAACTTCTTCGACAAGTCCTTCCACCCCTGCGACCCCAACCACATCTCCGACCCGGACAGAGTTTTCCCAAAGGATAAAAAATCCAGAAATCAGATCCTTCACCAAACTTTGAGCTCCGAACCCAATGGCCAATCCCCCTAGACCTGCCGCCGCTAACAAGGGCTTCAGGTCAATGCCTCCCTCGGAAAGGATCATCGTCATTCCGACGAAGAGGATACCAATTCGCGCCACATCCCTAACGATGTGCGTCAACGTATACGCTCGCATCAGTTGGGCAGGACTCGGAAGCGTGCCCTCATAAAGCCTGCTGAGTTTGGCAACGCCCCGCTTCAGCAGAGCCAACAAGACGAACGTGGTCACTGCGATCAGCAGTACGCGCAAGCCAGAAGTGGTGGCCCATTCGAACGACCGATCGACGAATCGACTGAAATAGGATGACGGCATCTCCTACCTCCTCTCATTCTCATGTTGATGCTTGAAGATCACGTACCCATTGGCGTCCTACAGGTTCCAACCATTGTGAAGATGTAGTCACACATTTCCCACAACAATGGAAATCCTCGGAAGGACGGGGGTCCCGTTTTCTTGATCTTAACGATTGAATACGTGAACGGGAATCCACGCCTCGCCCTCCAACTGACGCAAAAGCAACCAGACGGCAATTCATCGATAGACATGCGAGCTACAGTATTAACGCATCCGCATTGCTAGACCATCAGGCCTTCGCACACGCGCCGAGAAGGACTTGACGCGAAGGGCAACGAGCCTCGGAGAGATATTAGATCGAGTTCCCGCGGGAGTTCGCACAGTGCTTAACACAATCGGCTAATTACACTATGGCCGGGGCTGGGAGCGAATCCGTTGCAAGCTATTGAGAGGAAAAGAGAAACGGTTGCTATTGACCTTCGTGCCATTGGGCAGGAACATGTCGCCAACGGTGCGCCTGTACTTATCATGACCGTGGGTGTCAGCCAGACATCTCTTCCAAAGACTAACGTAGACTTACAGGGTCGAGACTCCAGTCATGCCGCCCTATTGATCGTATGGTTCTCCGCGGTCGTACTCCTGTCTGTTGAAATCTCTTCACTTGCTTCTCCCCAAATGCGGCACATCAACGCATTCACAAAGGCACCGAGCCCCACGAGAAGACTGAGTATCAACAACTCGATCCCGAAACCGAAGATCCAACTATGACACAGCCATCCGCCACACATTACCGCACCTTCTGAACCACTAAATTGTCTGGCTGCCGGTACCAAGGTCTTTTGGAGCGTTCATCTCTTCAACCCCATTTCCATGCACATCAGACTAGCAGCCAGATTTACAATTCATAGAACATCACATCGTCTTTCTTTCCACATCCGAAGCAGACACCATCTTCCTCGATGATCACTTCTCTCAAACGAACCGTGTTTCCTTCGATAGACCGATACGCATTAAGAAACGCTGTCGCTTCAGGCGACCGGTCTTTCCGTAACAACTTACGTCTGCACTGCACACAGTATTTTACGGTATACCTCATGGGCATATTCTCCTCCTTCCCGCGTACCACGGAAAAATAGAGGCTTTGTAAAAGTTGAAAACGCACCGACGGTTTGGGTATTCCTCGTCAGAGCATGCATGGGGGCATTGGGATTATGAGTCAAAACCGCTCCCCCTTCTTCCTCCTCCTTATAGGATACTGGCACCCTCACTTGGATTTTCAATCGTCACGATCTGCAGCGTGACAATCAGCGGTTGCCCCGCCAGGGGATGGTTGAGATCAATCAACGTCTTATCCGGTAAAATCCATATAATCCTGGCAGTCCTGCCTGCGTCATCAGCTAGGGTGTCGCCTTCTTGGGCTTCTAGCGGCAAATCGATGGTTGGGACAATTTGAAGTTTGCTCTCATCGTGAGGGCCGAAACCTTCTTCCGCCGATAGCGGAAACGTTTTGACCTCTCCAGGGTGCATGCCAGCAATCTGTTCCTCGATTCCTGGCGGAACCGAATGCTGTCCCTGGACGAATTGCTCTGTATTGCTATAGCTCGAGGTGGGGTTATCTCGAGGCGTGATTTGGAACCGTACCGTTACCTTTGCTCCGTCCGCTACCGCTGCATCATTCACGAGAGTCGGAAATGCCTGGACAGAATTTAGAAAGGACCCTTGCCCCATGACTAAGCCAATCACGCTTATGCTTACTGCCCCTATTCGTTTGATGTATCGTAGAATAGGCATCCGCAATCCTCCTTATCGTGTAGATGGGTAAGAACGCATCGTGCAATTGGATTGTTAAATGAGCAGCAAATCGCCTGCCACTGATTTATGCGGCAAGCGATAGCTTCTGCAAATCACTCTAACGTCTCGATGGTTTTGCGAACATTCATGATTGCTAGAGAAGGTGGTCAGCTCTGTCGGACGAACATGTTGTCCAGCGACGGACATTCTATCCTCGCAGTTGTATAGAAGTACGCGGCGCTTCCCTCCCATCTTGTGTCGGTATGAAGACACGGGCGAGGTATCGTGGGACGGGGAACAGTCTGTAGAACAATTAAAAGAGAACGGTTTAGATGGGGAATCAAACGTCAGGCTAGCCCGGATTTCAATCACAAGTGGTCGGCGACCGTTGGTGCTGGTGGTATCGGAGGTATGCGCCTGGCGATAGGGTTCTCGAAGAATTGGAGAAAGGCGCACGAGAGGCGAAGAAAGGTCTTTGGGTTGACCTTGCCCGCCCTGGCTCTATCGCAAAGCGCGGAGGGAGTCTCCTTCCACCTCAACACCCCGTCATGCCGGCATAGCGCTCTCGCTGATAATGTGACGATCATTCATCCCGCTGAAGAGTCGTGACATACCCACTGCCATCCACATAGGCTTTCACCTTATCTCCGACCATGACCTTATCGAGTTTTGTGCTCGCATCGACAGGTTGATTTCTCTACCCGCCGTATCCTTGATTGAATAATGTTCGCCATCAATCTTCATCAATGTGCCTTTGACGGTCGCTTTGATGAAGCGCTCCCCCAATGTCGGGTTTGCCTCTTTATCCGCCATGGGATCGACAGCGCCAAGGATCCCGATTCCAGCGCCAAGTACCACCACCATAGAGACTGCCAACATAAGATTGTTCATGTTTTCCTCCTTTTGAGGAATTTGCTGAGCAGAGTTACTTCATGGGCATGATCGAAAGTGCGTGATTCTGAGTGTTCACTTCAGCCTCGATACGATCTCCCTGGGTAATGGTACCGATTTTCTCGGTGGCTTCGTTCACGTGTAACCGCACTTCCTTTCCATCTTGTCCCTTGACGACATAGCTCTCACCATCAATGCGCATGACCTCGCCATGGATCACAAAGCCGGCCTTCCTCTTATCCAGCTCGCCTCTTACACCGGCTTGACCGCCTTGCCGCTCTGGCTCAGTTCGGTCCCCGAGGAAGATGTCTTTGGTCTCTACGGGCTTCGCTGACGCATCTCGAATTTGGATCTCCGCCGAGACCACTTGCTCTCCTCCCACCATGCCGTGCGGCTTCGACCGCACCATATACCTGGCCGTCCCGGCTTTCTCAAAACAGAAGCTTGCGGACTCCCCAGGATTTATGTCGGCCTGTTGATCAAGCGAGCCGGTGAAGCCTCGTTTACACGCAATGCTCTTGCCGGCTTCGATCAGGATGATGCGCACCGGGTCCGCGCGGCCATTAATAAAGCGCAACTCATCGCCCACCCCCACGCGGAGGTCG
>DATEPD010000364.1:0-4466 GCA_035273365.1 Nitrospiraceae bacterium
TTATCGGCGGCAGGAAATTATCGATCTGGTTAACCTCCTCCGAGTCATCGACAACCCGCACGATACGGTTGCGCTGGTCGGAATCTTGCGCTCACCCCTTGGCAGCATGGCGGACCGAGACCTGCTCGGCCTCCAACACATTGAGGGGTTGGACTTTCAGCAACGGGGCAGGTTGTCTGCCTGGAAACATCCACAGGCAGGATTGGTGAAGAGGCTCTATGAACGATTGGCCGAATTACACCAACTCGCTCCATTGCGGCCTGTACCGGATGCCATCGATCTCATTTTCGAACGATTACCCCTACTTGAGTTGGCAGCGGCATCGTTGCATGGCGAGCAGGCGGTCGCGAATCTACGGAAGATCCGGGATATGGCTGAAACGCTTGCCGATCGCCCCCATCTCACGTTGACAGGGTTCGTTGATCTGATGATGACCAGGGTGTCTGAACAGCCGGATGAGGCAGAAAGCGCGTTGGCTGAGGAATCACTGGATGCCGTCCGTGTGCTGACCATCCACAAGGCCAAAGGATTGGAGTTTCCCGTGGTGATTCTCCCCGGCCTGCATCAAGGGTCAAAAAATCCCCGGAAGGGTCCGTCAATCCATCATGATTGGTCGAGCCGGTGTTATAGCCTGCAGATGGGTAGTCGATCGAATCTCGGAGCGGTGCTCGTGGACATGAAGCTGGCGGCGCGGGAAGAGGCGGAGCAGCGGCGACTCCTGTATGTCGGGATGACACGAGCGCGCGATCTGTTGGTCTTATCCGGCGGGGCTACCACCAAACCGGGCCATGACACTGTTCTGTCTCTGCTCAGAGAGGTGATGGCAGACGAGCAGGACCCTTCGATGGCCGGCCAGATCTGCATGGGGACCAGCCGGCTTACGCGTATCATCACGCCAGCCACTGTGGCGGTGAGGGGGCGCCGGACGGAGCCTTGGTCGAAGGTCGTTCCTGCTCCTGCCCTTGAATCCATTCTCATGCGCCGCCAGATGCGACAGGTTGAGTGGGAACAGCGGCGAACGACGCCGCGGCGACTGACCCCCTCCAGCCTCTCAGGGAGCAGGACCGAAGCGATCTCCCAGCGCGCCGTGACAGGGCGTGACGCCAATCTGGCTCGACTGGTCGGAGTGTGTGCCCATGCAATGCTCGAACGATGGGAGTTCAGTAGACCTCGCTCTGATATCGGTACAGCCATCGAGCAAGCCTGTCTTGGCTATTTGACACAAGGTCACCCTCAATTGGTGGGTGACGTCACAGAGGACCTCACGGCGATTTTTGAAAGTTTCCTATCCTCCGAGCCGTACAAAAGGTTGCAACGTGCGACCGTGCTTGGCCGTGAAGTCCCGTTCGTCGCCCCCCTCAGCGAGGACCAGATGATGGAGGGGGTAATTGATCTGATTTACCGGCTTGACGACCGGATCTGGATTGCCGACTATAAGACGGATGATGTGGTGGCTGAGGATGTACAGGCTAGGGCCGATCACTACCGGTCCCAAGCGGATAGTTATGTGCGAGCCGTTGCGAGTGCGTTAGGATTGCCGTCTATTTCGTTTCAGTTTATCTTTTTGCGACCAGGTGTTGCCGTTGATGTCTAGCAAGCCGTTATTTGGTTTGTTTAGTTTGTCTCGTTTGTTTGGTTGAACGAAACTAACCAGAGAAACAAGACAAACCAGATAGACTAGATGAACGTCCAATGACTGTCTCGCCAGAGGAATTCGATGCCTGCATCCAAGAGGCACTTGCCGGACTGCCGGCCCGCTTTGCCAGGCTCGCCGAAGAGGTTTCCATTGTGGTCGAAGAGGAACCCTCGGCTGAAATCTTACAGAGTCTTGAATTGGAATCAGAAGACGATCTGTTGGGCCTGTATCAAGGCATCCCGATTGATCAAACATCTTTTTTTCAGCCCGCCGGTGAGCTACCCGCCCGTATTGCTATCTATCGAGGTCCCATCCTGCGTCTCTGCCGGACGAAGGCCGAAGTCATTCAGGAAGTTCGTGACACGGTGGTCCATGAACTTGGGCACCATGTCGGACTTGATGATGACGAGATGCCTTACTAGCAGGATGCTGAAAAAGAGGGTCGGGGGTAGCTGGGACGATCCCAGTGTTCGCAGAACGCGCACGATAAAACGGTGCTCGTCCGATGCGCTCAGTTGGGATCATCCCAGCCACCCCTTTTAAAGTGATAGCTTGCGCGGCCTTGCTCGGGACAAGGCTTCGCCCCAAGCAAGAGGCTATATTGGCCAGATTCAAGGCGGGCGGGTGAGAAGGCCGCCTTTTTGAGCATCCTCCTGGACGGTTCTCCTGTCATGGCATGCGTACGGACTTCAAGCTTTGCGAGTGCCCAGATCGCTTTTCCGAACATCTTGAGACTTAGCTTGAATTAAGGCCCTTCGTTGGTAGCCGAAGGCGAGCATACCGATCCCTACGACGACCATGGGAAGTGAGAGGAGTTGGCCCATGGAGAAGGATGCAAAGATAAATCCAATATGCGCATCCGGTTCGCGAACGAACTCTATCAGCATGCGGCACAGGCCATAGCCGGCGATAAAACTCCAGAAGACGGTACCGGGTGGAGGTGCGGTTTTCGCAATGGCCCATAACAGGATAAATAAGAACACACCCTCAAGTCCTGCCTCGTAGAGTTGCGAAGGATGGCGGCAGGCAGGCCCCCCACTTGGAAACACCATACACCAGTCGACGTCGGTCGCTCGACCGTACAATTCCCCATTGATGAAATTACCGATTCGTCCGAATCCTAACCCGATTGGTGTGGCAGCGGCTGCCAAGTCTGCGACCTGGTAGGCGGGAATACCATGGCGTTGGCTGAACCAAAATAAGGCAACGATGACACCGAGCAATCCGCCATGGAAAGACATGCCCCCTTCCCAGATAGCCAGAATATGGGACGGATGCTGCATATAATAGGAAAAATTATAGAAAAGTGTATAGCCCAACCGCCCTCCGATAAATACCCCGAACGCTGCCCAGACGATCATGTTGTAGACCTGGTCCTTGGTCATGGCGAGGCCCTTTGACTCCACTCGACGCAAGATCAGGAAGTAGGCGCCCCCCAGTCCGATCAAATACATGAGGCCATACCAGCGAAATTGTAAGGGGCCCAGTTCAAGGAATACTGGACTGATGTTGGGGAAAGGGATTGCATTCAACCAAGTCATGAGTTCCTCATGTGAGCGAGTATTCGAGAATCATAGGGGAGGGTCTCAGCCATTGCAAGCACGCGCACGGGCTGCGGACGATCGACTCCGAGCATTGCTCAGAGCCAGTTTGAGCGGCCTACTCTTTTCGTCTGTTGGTTTTCTGTCACGCCTGTGTCGTGACCTGTGAGGAAAACGCAACTGAAAATTAGTCGCACGTAATCATAGAAATCGTGAGATGACAAATCATGGGAGATTTTGGTGGGATCGCGTCTGGCACACTTACTGCTGATAGGGATAGGACATGTGCGTGCGGGATGCCGGCAATCACATTCCTCATCCAACCGTATGAAGGAGGTTTACCATGTCAGATCCAGGACGACAGGCGGCGAAAGTGGCAGCATTGGTTGCAGGCGGAGCGGTGATCGGAGCGGGGATTGGATTACTGTTCGCGCCGCAAGCTGGTGCAGATACCCGGCGTGAGGTCGGTCGCTATGCGAAAAAGGCCCAAGTGCAAGCGACTCGATGGAGCCGGACGGTTCGATCCGGCGTGAAAGAAGCGATGGATCGCCGCAGGGCTGTCACCCAGAAGGAGGAGCAAACGCCGCTGATCGAAGCCGTGTAGTTGGAGAGTTTCGCTCGACGACCGAAGGCACAATCTGTCTGTCCAGACCTACAGGTGTGGCTAAGCTTGTCGTATGCGACGACTTCCGATTGTGCTCGGATTGCATGTGAACAATATGGTCGAGGTGATGTTCGCCCAGGATGTCCACCTTGACCGACCTAGACCCCAATGCTAGAGTCCCGCCACTGCGGCCCCTGCTGCCGGAGTGGCGAAATTGGCAGACGCAAGGGACTTAAAATCCCTCGTGCCCAAAAGGCGCATGCCGGTTCAATTCCGGCCTCCGGCACCAAAATCAATAATTTCTGTAAGGCCTTCATCTTCTTCCTTTAGCACCGCGCTGCCTCGTTGTGCAGTTCTATGGCAAAGCATGGCCCTTGAGGATGAATTCGTTCAGCGGAATGAAGCCGGACGAACTTCATAAGACCCCTCGAAGAATCAACCTCACTGACAATCGTATTGCGCTGTCGGTTTTGTGCTCTGTGATGTTCATTGCACGGATCGAGGCATGCCAGCTTGGCAAGATTCTCAGGACATTTTCTGGTAAATCTGGGTGGTCATTGGCGGTGCTTGGTCTCGTGCATGTTCCTCCGTCTGGTCCAAGGGGTTTGGAATGCGAGTGTACTGGAAATGGATTTTTAAATCGGTTCCGATTCTGGGATTGACGTTGATCATGTTGGCTACGACG
>DATEPD010000365.1:0-3128 GCA_035273365.1 Nitrospiraceae bacterium
TTTCATATCGCTGAGCCAAGGCGAGAAATGACAACACACCGGTGCCGAATCCTACTGGTTGATGACAATGAGCGAGTACGTGAGTCCTTGCGATCTCTGCTCGCCCCGCATGATGACATTGAGATTGTTGGTGAGGCGAGCGATGGCGAGGAGGCTATTATACAAGTCGCATCGTGTCAGCCTGAGATCATCCTAATGGATATCAACATGCCAAGAATGAACGGCATTCAGGCAACAAACGTAATTAAGAAGTCACCAAAGGAAACGGCGATCATCGGCGTATGCTTCGTTGATGATGGGTACGCAATAGATGCGTTTCTCAAGGCAGGAGCACTTGCAGTGGTATCTAAAGAACGGCTGCATGACCTTCATGGCATGATCCAACGAGCTTGCGCCAGTAGGGCATCCGCTTTCGCCTCACATACTCGACCCTCTTCGTAGGCAAAAGACACTTGTTTTCGCAGCCTTATGTTTTTGATGGCTAAGAAAATACAACACACCTCAAAAGTACCGCCTTTCCCCAGTGTATGGCTACCCTCTTTGGAGAGACACTATCCTCCACTCGGATTGCACGATTCCACGTATTTTGAGGCTTCAGTGCCACTGGTCGGACAGCGGTAGCGAGCAGCCGCTTAATCGACAGAGTTATGCCGAGTCTACTTTACCGGATGGGAGTGGTCCCGGCCTTTGGTGGATAATGAGTACCCTGCCCGTTACCTTTGTGCCTCCTCGGCAAGTCTTGTAAGCACCCAGGACAAGCGATCTTGTGTGCCCGGACGTGTCTTGACAAAGTGCAAACCAAAAAACTTCTGCCTTCCCATTGTACGACCGCCTCATCCACCATGATGATGGAATTACGCAATTAAGTCCCTGCCTTGGATTGGCCGCTCCGTTGACTCCTGCACAGGGACAGCAGTCTCTACTCGACAGCCCGCCACCGATAAGTCCAGGATTGTTCCCATGTGCTCACTCATACTGTTTTGATCAGTCAGAAATGGACGAAACTGCACTCGGAAACGCGGCGCGATACGACGATCGCTGCCTGCAGTTGTTATCGTATTGTCTTAACTGACTCATCCGGGTGGCTGAGTATCTTTCATGTGTTCTTCTCCTTGAAAAAAACTCCCGTCGTCATCGTGTTCATCAGTCCCGCAGGGGAAGTGCCAGCGGCTTCGCGGCTAAGTCATCTATGGAAGATGTCTGATCCACTATTCGATAGCTATTCCGACGCTCGGCATTCTCTAAAAAGCGTATGAGCCATCGATGATCAATAGGAGATAAACGGCGAAATTCGAGCCCAAAGGCGTCCTCCTTCACCCAAAGGACACGCGCCTCTTCGACAGAGAGCTTGTCCTCTTTATGCGCCGGTGAAATCGACAGCTTCAGCAGCATGCCGACAGCAACTGGCCCCGTTCCCTTCACTTGGCAGCCAACCTGACACAGGTCCAGCAGCCTCCCCTGCCCGGTAAGTCCATCCATTGAATACCGAATCGGCCAGTCAACCCCAAACCGAGCATGAGTTCTCAGCCCACGGCTTGCCTTCATTTGTTCTCCTTACGATGCCTGTTCTGTAGTCCCTGCCAGGGACGGCATCATCTGACTCGAGTTTAGAAGGTGGGAAGCTTAGGGGAATGATGAGAAAGAGGTACTTCGAAAGAGGACTTAGGAAAATTGCGGGACCCCCCAAAAGGGAATTTAAGCCCCCTCTTTCGAGGAAGGCGCCAGCGTTTCCCAGTGATAGGCTTTTCGTCATACCACTTTTGAACAGCTAGTCTTCGAATGAGGGGGCCCCAATGAATGCTCGTACAGCGGTTTCACAAACGCAGTCCCCGAGAACAGTGCCTCCGTTCAAGAACCGGAGAGTGACCAACCGGGAGTCTATCCACTGTCGAGTAACCTATACCTATGAAGCGGGTGACTCGACATACGCGGTCGATGGCGTCACCCAGGATGTATGTAAAATAGGCTGCGGGATCCGCGGGACCATCATCCCGCCCGTAGGAAGTAAGACCCGCCTGAAACTGTATCTCGGTGCCCACACACGACCCATCTCTTTGAGCGCCACGATTTCCTGGATGGCCGGAGACTATTTTGGAGTCCGATTTAATGAAATGAACAAGCAGGACTATACGCGAGTCCGGCGGTACATGTGGACTGTGCTGAACACGGCGGCGTAATCCAATGCTCGACGGAACGAGGAGAAACCTATGAAGCCCAACAAGGCCAGGTGGTTAGTGACTTTCGTCATCGTCGGAGCGTGGACTGGCTGCGCCATTGCGCCTCTGCCTTCGCCATTACCTTCTCCGTCGGCGCCGTTCTTTCGTGCGACGTCCGAGGATATAACGCAACTTAGTATCTTAGCGTCAGAACTAGACGCCGCCGCCCTCGAGTGTGCCTCCGCAGAAACCTGTACCGATGAGGTGCACTTCTCCCGGGCCCTTGTGAGTCTGTTTGAAAACCGAGAAGCGGCTCGGGCCTCCTTCGAGCACGTGATTACGCTGCATCCTGCAAGTCCGCTTGTGGCCCCCAGCACCCTCTGGCTGCAATTGCTTCGAGATGACGGCCTGTCCACCACCTCCAACGACCCGCAACGACGAATCCTGATTGAATTATCGGCCCACTCGGCGCGGGACTGGATAGGACGGCGACTGGCTGCCACGGCCAGAGCTGAAAGAAAGGCTGCGTTCGGAACACCCGTCGCGACCCAAGCGTTTCAGAAACAACTCCAAGAGAAAGATCGACGCATTGCAGAATTACGCTTTCAGCTAAATGCCTTAAAGCTCATTGATCAGGATCAAGCGGATCGACATCGCAAGGGGAGGACGCTCGCGATCGACAGTCCTTGATAGCCGTCTCATTGCGCTAGGAGGTCAGCATGACCCCATGTGTCGCTCGAGCGTCACCATCGGAGTCCCATATCGGTACGACGTGCGAAGCATTGACTAACATACCGGCCTTTGTGCGAGGTCACACGCAAACTGGCCTGCCGTTGAACGCAAAGGAGGACGTCACATGAAGCCACGTTACCGACAACGCATCCCACTCAAGCTCCCGGTGGTCTTTACCGTGGGGGCTCACAGCGGAGAGGGTCGGGTTCTGGATCTCACCATTCCAGGCTGTCTGATTGA
>DATEPD010000366.1:0-4258 GCA_035273365.1 Nitrospiraceae bacterium
AAACTTTGGGGAAGCGGCCAAGCAATTGGGCGAGGCCGCAGAGACGTTGGAGAATGCCACGAAGGGCGCGAAGCAAGAGGAATCGATCCTCACCCTAAGGACACTGACCGGAACGCTTCGAGAAGTGCGACTGGAGTTGTCGATGGGGAGAACGGTATCGATGAAGAAACTCGACGAGATTCAACAGGAGGTCGACCGGCAGCTCAATAAATGAGGGAGGGTGGTCTATCTGGTCTGTCTAGTCTGTCTTGTTCATTTGGTTGGACCAGTCTAATCCGAAACACCAGAGAAACCAGATAGACCAGACAGACCGAACAAACCAGCCGGCTTTTTCAGCGTCCTGCCGGCTGTTTCTTCCACTTCGCGAGTATCCGCTCCACCCGCATCCGTACTACCGGATCCGGATCCTTCATCAACGGCTTGATCGCATCGCGGCCACGGTCATCGCCGATTGCCTCGAGTGCCGCAGCAGCCGTCAAACGAATAAACCAATCGCTGTCCGCAAGCATCTCGATGAGAGGGTCGATTGCCTCGACCTCCTTGATCCGCCCTAACGCCAGCACCGCTTGCTTCCGAACAGTCTCGTCTTTGTCTTTCAGCGCTTTGATCAATCGAGAGACCGTCGGTCGACCCAGCTCGACCAATGCATTGACCGCATCGTCTTTGAACTCGTCGTTCCGCAACTGCAGCATGAGAGGATCGAGCACACGCTCGTCGCGAATCTTCCCTAGCGCAGCAATGGCATACTTTCGAACGTCCCAATCACGGAGCAACTTGATCAGGAGTTCGACAGCGGGGGATCCAACCTGTCCCAACCCTTCGATCGCGACTTCCCGAACTTGCCAGTCACCATCTCTCAAGGCGCGACACAGCGGCTCTACACAACGTTCATCGCCCATTTCCCCGAGCGTGATGGCGGCCTCGCGGCGGACCACCCAATCGGGATCCTTGAGCAGATCGATTTGAATTTCGATCTCGTCCTTGACCTTTTCTTCTTCAAGGGCAACCTCCTCGGTGGGTTCCTCGGCCGGTTGAACCGGTGCCGGGTGCTCTCCTGTCAACTCCGCCGCCACCTGATCAGTCAATTCATCGCTGACCGTCTCGGAAACGGCAGGAATCGCGCCCTCTTCTGTATGTCTTGATTGTTCCATCGGTACGACCTGATTCACTCAGTCACTCGCCCGTCTGCTGCCCCGAGACAGTCCCTACTTTGCGTCGGGAGCCACTGTTTTTGTGCTCGCAGAATTTTTCTTGCGCAACGCTAATGCACGCCGTTTCCGTTGTGTCCGCCGTAACCGCTTCTTGAGCGAACGCAGGACTTCATCCTCTTTGGGGCTCTTGTGGTCGGCCGCTCTCGCGGCGACCTTCCTTTTCAATCTGGTTTCATCCGACTCACCTGCCGTTTTTTTTGCCATCCGGATCGGGCCTCCCTGTCTACATCATTGATCGAATTGATCTCCCGCTCCGAGCGGGAACATGCAGTCTAGTAGAGAGATTCACGCCCTGTCAACGGGAGTGTTGCGGCATGTGGGATCGCTCATTTTTGCAATGAATCGAGTTACAACAGTAGCTCACACCTGTGTCCATAGATCCTGAGACCCTCTTCCAATGGTGCAGGACTGTCCCCCCGCGAATTGACACCTTCGTCCACTCGTCTCTAGAATGCCGCCATGCTCAACGACCGCTTCCTTAAGGCCTGTCGGCGTGAACCGGTCGATTGTACTCCGGTGTGGTTCATGCGCCAGGCGGGCCGCTACATGGCGGAGTATCGGTCTCTCCGTGCCAAACACTCCATGCTGGAGTTGTGCAAGACGCCTGAGTTGGCGGCTCAAGTGACCCTCCAGCCGATCGATCGTTTCCCACTCGATGCCGCCATCATTTTTGCTGACATCCTGTTGCCACTTGAACCAATGGGTCTCCGCCTGGCGTTTGCGGAGGGCGAGGGACCGGTCATCCATAATCCTGTGCGAGATCAAGCAGACGTCGACCGACTCAACGTCATCGATGGGAGTGACCTCGAATATGTGGCCGAAGCTATTCGCCAGACTCAACGCGCCTTGAACGGCCGGGTGCCGCTGATCGGATTTGCTGGAGCGCCGTTCACACTCGCCAGTTATGCGATCGAGGGCGGGAGTTCGCGGAACTATCTCCTCACCAAACAGATGATGTATGGCGAGCCGAAGACATGGCATCTGCTCATGGATAAGTTTGCGCGGGTGATCACCGGCTATCTGCGACGGCAGATCAACGCCGGCGCGCACGCGATCCAATTGTTCGACAGTTGGGTGGGTTGCCTTTCGGTTGGCGACTATGTCGAATATGTGCTGCCGCATGTCCAATTGATCTTTGAAGGGCTGAAGCGGGAAGGCGTGCCGATGATTCATTTTGGCACAGGCACCTCGGCCATGCTCCGTCAGATGCGACAAGCCGGCGGGGATGTCATCGGGGTCGATTGGCGCATGAATCTCGATGAGGCCTGGGCCACCGTGGGACATGATGTGGCGGTGCAAGGGAATCTCGATCCACTCACGTTGTTTGCGCCAATGCATGAAATTGAACGGCACGTGGTAGATATTCTGCGCCGGGCCGGCGGACGTCCGGGGCATATCTTTAATTTGGGCCACGGAATTTTGCCGACGACACCCATAGAACATGTGGCCGCGACCATTGACATGGTCCATACGCTCAGTCAACGATAGTGTTGTTCTACGATATCGACATCGAGTTGAACGAGTTCGCTGCCGGTCGGGACCTCCAACTCAAGCGAATCGCCATCCTGACCGATTCGCCCGCCTTGGTCGACAAGGCAGTTTCTGTGCTGAGGGCACACGAAACATCTCTCTGCCATATCTCGTGAACAATGCTCATACAGTCGCCGTGATTGGTGGAGGGATTTCAGGTCTCTCGACTGCCTATGCCCTTCACGAACAGGCGGCGACTGCCGGTATCGCAATTCGCTGTACGGTGGTCGATGCTGCTTCAGACTGGGGAGGCAAGATTATCACCCATCGGGTCGGCGATCTCATCACGGAGGCAGGACCGGATTCCTTTCTCTCTCAGAAAACAGCCGGCCTCGAACTCTGCGACAAATTGGGGCTGACCGATCAGCTCATCAACACCAATGAGACCGGCAAAAGGGCCTGTGTCTATTCGCGTGGCAGGCTGCATGAACTGCCAGAGGGATTAGTCGTCATAGTTCCCAATCAGCTGGGGCCCTTTCTTCGAAGCGGACTCTTGAGTTGGGCCGGGCTTGCACGGATGGGGCTGGATCTGGCCATACCGGTGAAGCGGTCACCGGAAGACGAATCGCTGGCGGCGTTCTTCCGACGGCGTGTCGGTCAGCAGGCGTTCGAGCGGATGCTGGAGCCCTTGATGGCGGGAATCTATGCCGGAGACGCGGAGCAGATGAGTGTGCAGGCGACCTTTCCACGGTTTGTTGAGTTGGAACAGCAGTACGGAAGTCTCATTCGCGGGATGATGACGTCCCGAAAGGTCAGTCTCTCCGACACGCACTCCGGCGCCAAGCGCACAATGTTCGTCAGCCTCAAGAACGGGCTATCGGATCTGGTCGCCGCACTCGTCCACCGATTGACGGATCACGGCGTCATCCTCAGGGGAGGCTGTGCCGTCGATGCCCTGCGTGTGCGATCCCATCAGCTCGGTCGTTGGATGTACGACCTCATCCTCAGTGACGGCTCGGCCTTGTCCGTAGACAGTCTCGTGCTGGCAACCCCGGCCTATGTGACGGCAGAATTGGTTCGTCCGCTGACACCCACCGCCGGCGGGTTGCTGGAGCTGATTCCCTATGCGTCCACGGCGACGGTCGCGATGGCCTATCCGCGTGCGGCAGTGTCCGACGTGGCGGATGGATTCGGCTTTATCGTCCCCCGGGCAGAGGGACGCGACCTCATTGCCGTCACCTGGACATCGCTCAAGTGGCCGCACCGCGCTCCACCCGATCAACTGCTCGTGCGTTGCTATGTCGGCGGAGTCGGACGGGAGGCGATTCTTCAATTGGATGATCAGGCATTGGTGGCACGGGTCAAGACAGAACTGGCCAGTATGTGCGGCGTAACGGCAACGCCGGGTTATGTCGAAGTCAATCGCTGGATGAAGGCCATGCCGCAGTATACGCTTGGACATCTCGATCGGTTGAGCCAAATTGAGGCGTCACTCAGTCGCTATGGGGGGCTGATCCTCACTGGTGCCGGCTATCGAGGCGTCGGGATTCCAGACTGTGTGCGTGACGGGGCAATCG
>DATEPD010000367.1:0-8513 GCA_035273365.1 Nitrospiraceae bacterium
TTCTGACGTGATGAATGATTGGATGTCGAAGATGGCGGGAATAGTCGAAGACGTCAGAGACGAAAACTATAAGGAATTTACAGGGGCGCCCGCATCGATTGTCGCATACGGCTTAGCGACTTGTGAGCCCTGCAAGACCTACGACCCAATCCTGGAAGAGACCGCCGCCAAGTTTCCTGACGTGAAAGTCGGCAAGGCTAAGATGCATGTACCGGGCCGCTGCCGCGAGATTAAGAAGAGCTACGCCTTCGAAACCTACCCCACCACGCACTTTTTCTCCAATGGCAAGCTGCTCCTGACCCGTGAAGGTGTCGTGGAGCCGGACGAACTCGCCGCACTGATTACGGATCATTTGATTGCCTAACCCAGCCCGCGAGGGTCGCTCCGGAGGCAACAGGCGCGAGGGGTCGGGGCATCACGCAACGGCTCAGAGACTGAATGTTACTTCATGGGTCGCGCCTTGGAACAGTGTTCATGTTGAATGAGCCAGACTGCGCCTTCCTTCCGCAGGAGCGTCGTGCATTGGCCGGAGTCCTGCGCTTCGAGTTCACCTTTCCTGACCGCCTGAAACACATAGTCGTAAGTAGCCCAAGCCGTTGGTCCTGGTACCCGAACATGCAGATTCGATACGACACTAATAAAGCGCAGATTGCTTCCCTTATTGAGTTCAGATTCATAGTCCGACAGCCACTTCTCAATTGATTCCCGTGTTTCCGTCTCGCCATCCTGAATACCGACATAGTCCTTCGTATAGAGCTTTAACACGGCCTGCTTGTTTCTGGTTTCTGGAAAAGTCGCTGCTGCCATGGCAGCTTCCTTGACGGTCTTCTCAATCGCCTCTCCTTCCTCGGCAGCCCACGCCACCACCGTCCACGAGAGGCATACCATCAACAGCGCATAGATCAGACGTCTATTCATCGATCCCCGTAGTGAAAATGCGAAGACAGGTCAGCCTGCGCATTCGAAGGATAAGTCTCGAGATTGAACAAGACGAACATTCGAGAGTCTTCCCGATGAGAGAGAAGAGGCCAGTTGTTTCCAGATGTGTGCGACCATCTGCTCGCCGGTCACGGTCTGAGAGCCGAAGACCTGGCGAAGGTCATGACGATCAAAGACTTGCAGCACCCTTTCCTGGACCAAGCGATTAAGTACTCCGATATCCGTCACCATACCGGTCACGGAATCAATGGCCCCATGAACCGTCACAAAACAGTCCCACTCGGGACCTGGCCTACCATCCTGCACGGCTGTGAACGAGTAGCGTCGCGTGACGCTGGCGACATCGAGTCCAGTCGCCGCCGTCACATCAGCATATAGATCCTCATCCTCATACAGCCGAATCGCGTGGAGCGTACCGATTGATTTTTGCGTATCCAGCTTCGTCCAAAGGACACGTGCAATGTTTTCTGACGTGGGAATCAGGCTCTTGAAATAGGGCATATCCAGGTTCAAATTTTTATGATCGAATTCCTCGAGCGCATGGATCAAGATACGTTTCAAATCGAACAGATTCACGACCATGCCCGTCTTCGTATCTACTTCACCTGCGACCGTCACCTCAACCATATAGTTATGCCCGTGTGCCGGCGGATTGTAGCAGGCCCCGAACACTGCACGATTCGTGGCTTCATCCCATTCAGCCTTGATATAGCGATGGGCGGCCGCAAACTCGATACGTTTTGTGAGGAGGACAGGAGGCATAATTACCCATTCAACCTAACTTGGGCGCTACTTGCCCAGGTCAGACAGCCACTCTTCACGCATGCTCCCTGGAACAGGCACCTCGGCGTGGTATTCATGATGGTGCACCGTCAGTGAGACCGGCACATGCAAGTTGGCGAACGCAGCTGTCATCGACGCGGTCGGCCGGAATCGGACGAAATGCACCGCGCTGATCTTCGTTTCATGACTGTGGCCTCCTTCGAACAGCCCGAAAGCCTGTTCGGTCCCGGCGCGGATCGCGACAGTTTCTCCGTGATCAAGTCCCATGAACACATCGAGCCATTCTTTCATCCGGTCCTGCTCCGTAATCTCAATCAGTAAGGTGGCGCTCAGCTCACCGGACCCCGGCATGAGAACATTATAGACGTCCAATTCTTCCTGGACTTTGTGAGGATCGAGAATGCGTTCAACCCGGATCATTTCCTGTGTCTGAAACCGCAGCGTATCACGATTTTCGAACACGAGCGTGATGAGCGGTCCAACGGAAATCCGTCGTCGCTGCTTGAGCGCGATGATCTGCGAACGGAACTGCTCCCGCTGCCTTTCATACTCTGCCGCGGGCAAGAGGTCTTGGGGAGACAATGGGTTCATAGCCGCAACCCATAGGCGTCGCGCACGATTTGAATCGGATGCTTCGTTGGCCTGTTGCCGGCATGGGCCATGGCGCCGGCTTGATTCAGTTGCAATCCGGCCAGCGGGCAATCGGAGGCGACAAGATCTGTCGAAGCCTGTTCAATTGTGCGAACGGCCTTCTGCGCAATCAGCATGGAGAGAGGGAAGAACTCCGTCTTGGCGGACCATGAGCCATCATGGCCGGAACACTTCTCAATCACCTCAACTTGAGCTCCGGCGCACTCCATGAGCTCCTTGGATTTGAATCCGATATTCTGATCCCGCAGATGGCACGGAACCTGGTAAGCCACTCGCCCGGGCTTCTGCTTAAAATCGGTGGCCAGAGCGCCTTCCCGCTTCAGTTTCATGAGATATTCCGAGACATCGAATGTTTGTTCCGCCACACGCCGCACCTCAGGCCCGCCGACGATTTCGGGATACTCCCGCTTCCACATCAAGCTGCAACTGGGTACCGGGATGACAATCTCGTAGCCTTTCTCCACCCACGGCAAAAACGACGAGACATTGGCCGAAGCAGCCTGCTGAATCGTCGCCGTATCGCCGATATCGAACGAGGGCATACCGCAACAACGCTGTTCGGGAATCACGACATGCACGCCGTTTTTTTCGAGGACTTGAATCGTCGCTTTACCGATATCTGTCGATTGATAGTTGATCAGGCAGCTCCCAAATAGCGCGACCTTCCGCAGCGCGGAAGCAGGAACCTGCGCCGCCCCTCGACGCTCCCACCAATGGGCAAACGTCTCCGGAGCATACTGCATGACCTGTCGATCCCGATGCACGCCGACCCACGATTCCATCAGCCTCCGAAGGAACCGACTACCCAACATCCAATTGGCAACCGGCGCCACCAGACTCCCGAGAGTCCCAATCATATCCGTCTTGATCAACAAACGATCGCGCCAGCCCACCCCGCGTGTCGCGGCCAGATGCTTTTTCCACGCAATCATTAAGCGGGGGAAATCGAGGGCATACTGATGCGGCGGGGTATAGGGACAGTGGTTGTAGCAGAGCTTGCAGTAATAGCACTCGTCGACAACCCGATGGTGGTCGGTGGGCGTGAGCTTGGCGACATCTCCCTCACAACGGTCGATACCGTCAAGCAATGTGTTGAACGATGGACACAGATTGAAGCAGCGCCGGCAGCCATCGCAGACTTCATAGATGCGCTGCGTCTCTTTCTGGAGCCTTGCAGGATCGATGGGGTTGATCAGGTTCAGACCATTCACACCCCCATTGTCTCCTGTGATGTCCTCTGAATACAAGATCGGACATCACAAAGGGTGAGCTGGAGCGCCCCCAGCTCACCCTTGTGATGTCAGACAGTGACCAGACCTAGGGCTGCTTCAGGCTGTCGAGCCCCTTCGTAAAGCGATTCGCATGGGAGCGCTCCGCCTTGGCGAGCGTCTCAAACCATTCCGCGAGTTCTGCGAATCCCTCGTCCCGAGCCGTTTTGGCCATGCCAGGATACATCTGCGTGTACTCGTAGGTTTCGCCTTCGATCGCCGACTTCAGATTGGCTTCGGTATTGCCGATCGGCACCCCGGTCGCCGGATCCCCGACTTCCTTCAAGAAATCCAGGTGACCGAACGCGTGGCCTGTTTCTGCCTCGGATGTATCGCGAAACAAACCTCCGATATCAGGGAAACCTTCGATGTCTGCCCGCCTGGCAAAATAGAGGTAGCGCCGATTGGCCTGGGACTCACCCGCAAATGCGCCCTTGAGATTGTCGTGGCTCTTGGTCCCTTTTAAACTGTTCCCCATAAGTATCCTCCTCCCTATGCTAAGAAATCCTACCGTCACCGTCAGCGCAATCTTATCACTATGCCCTCGGTGATTAACATAGCCACCCTCATGAGATCAATGGGTTCTAGCTGTGCTTATCAGGCCGGGTGATACCGGGGCAGCTCCGGCTCCATCTCCGCCAACGAGGTGTAGAGGCAGTCTTTGGCGGACAAAATGGGTGTCCCAACCGGCCAGGGAATGGCGAGGGCCGGATCGTTCCAGATGATGCCCCGCTCGGCGCTCTGTGCATAATAGTCCGTGCATTTGTACAAGAACGAAGCGCGGTCGCTGGTCACGCAGAATCCATGCGCACAACCAGGCGGCACATAGACTTGGCGCCGATTCTCTGCCGAAAGTTCGGCTCCATACCACTGGCCAAAGCTCGGCGACCCCCTTCGGATATCCACCACGACATCGTAGACCACGCCGTCTGTCACCATCACGAGCTTCCCCTGGGCATGCGGCTCTTGATAGTGGAGCCCGCGCAGCGTGCCCCGCAGAGACTGTGAAAAGTTATCTTGAACAAAAGGGCCGGGAATACCGGCGTCGGCATACCGATGGGCATGGTACGTTTCGAGAAAGAGCCCCCGTGGATCGCGGAAGACATCCGGTTCAATCAGCAATACCCCTGGGATAGTGGTTGTCGTGACCCGCACCATGCTCCTCTTCGTCCGCGTGTCTGTCGCTCATGCGGACGACATCCAAGCATTGACTCCCGCCAATCGCGCCTGTCCAGCCGCGCCTGTCTCGCTCGACTAACCTGATGCCGGTTTTTCGGGATCGACGATCTCAGGAGGATCGGGGTACAATTGCCCAAGCCGATCGATCAACGGCTTCGCAGCCGGCGTGCTCTCGTGAGTCGGATCACTCACCGGATGGTCCCAGGTGAGAGTATGAATGCCTGCCTCCGTGAGCAACGAGCGGATCGTGGACAAACAGGCTTCCAGGGTCAGCTCTGTGCCCTCGCGAAGATCGAGGACACGCTCCTTGGGATCAGTCGGCGGCGCCTCCGTATGGATGAGCGCCCAACAGCGGTCGAAGATAGCGGTCCGGAGTTCCGACGGGACATTGAGTGTCTTGAGATCAGCCGTGCAGAGGGCCGACACAAACAGGACAAATTGCAAGTCCGGCATCTCGGGATTCTGGATATCCAACGACGGCATGGCGAAGCATTATCGATGGCAACCGCCGCGGAGTCAACGGGCACAAGGCCTTTGCCACCCACACGAATATCACGACTAACAGGATGCTGAAAAAGTCAACCAGCGTTGCTCAACCTTGACCTCGACCTGCTTCACTCAATCAGGAGCATCCGATTATGATTACTATTTCCTTAATGGGTCAGCTTCAAACCGCCGATGGCGAACGCGACCTCGCCTGTGACGTTCCTTCCCCCATGTCCGTCCGTCAGGTCATCCAGCGGCAGGGCATTCAGTTGCGCCATCTCCTCCAACTCATTCGGGAGAAAAAAGTGCTGGTGACCGTCAATAAGAAGATTGCCAGCGAGGACTCACTGGTTCAGAACGGCGACGCAATTCGATTGGTAGGGCACGACGGCATGGGTGGAACCGGACTCGGTCCATCCCTCTGACAAGTTCTCAAAAGTGCAGGGCCAGCGCCCCTCTCGGGGAGCCGGCCCTGTGGTTCTTCATCGGCGTGAATGCGGCCGGAAGAAGGCGCGTCACGTTCGATTTGCGCCCAACGATCTCCGCTTACTTCTTCCCGAGGATCGCATCCTTGGCAGCTTTGGCGACGCGGAACTTGACCACACGCTTGGCAGGAATCTTGATGGCCTCGCCGGTCTGTGGGTTCCGTCCCATGCGAGCCTTGCGGTTCGCCAATACAAGTTTCCCGATCCCAGGAATAACGAAGACGTTCTTCGCTTCCTTGTAGGCCAAGGCGGCAAAATCGTCCATGAGCTGGACGGATGCTTTCTTGGTTAACCCAGTCTTCTGGGCCAGGTGATCGGCGATCTGCGACTTGGTCATTGATTTAGCCATAACGTGCAACCTCCTTAAAGAACAAGATGGTGAAATGCAGTGAACTCGCTCCGCTTGACTCCGCTCAGATTCAAAGAATAGTCATGAACGAATAGTTGTGTCGTTGGAAGCGGTCAAAACCAGCGGGAGTCTATACAAGCGCTCCGAGGCTGTCAACCAGAAAAACACAGGCCAGGCATAGTAAAACGCGGTCACCGGCTTCTTGCAGTTTCGAGACCAGGCAGCGTAGAGTACTGGGCGCGACCGAATTTATGACTTGTGTGTCGTCCTAGCTCAGAGTACTGCCATGGCAAAAGAACTACCTATTGTGCCATCGACCGCCCAACCGGCCGACGAAACACAAGCAGAACCACACCAGTACTCTCGTGTGTTTTGTCAGAAGGAAAACTCACCCCCACTCCGTTTGCTGTTGGAATATCTCAAGTCGCATGGGCAAACCCCGATTACTCCGCCGAACATGGACGACACCTTGCTGGATGAATGGGCCTGGGTCCAGGTAACGCTCGGGTACGATCCCAACCGTAAACCGATCCAAGTATTCTGTGTCAGGGATCGCGGCGCCTATCAAGATGTGTTCGACACAGAGAAGAAGCTGTTCTTAGAACTCCTCTCCGCTCACGACGACATCGAAGCAGGGGTCGTACGCCAGTTCGTGGAACGCGCCCGTTTTGTGCTCACGACTCGATTCCCCCAGAATGACATGACCGAAGAAGGCTATGACTTCAACGGATGGATCTTGGAGTTCTACCAAGACCAATGCAACGGAATCGTTCAGATCGATCACCAGGGTTTCTATTCACCCCAAGGCGATCTCATCGTGGACCTTTCCTTCAAAGAGGAATGAGCCGCGGTGTGGTGTTAGGAGCCTGTCTGACTTTGATCCTTCTACTGCGGCGGATGATTCGCGGCCTCGCATCTGGCTGCGCCTCCCTCGCCTCGTCACGAACGCCATGTCGGACAGACTCCTAGAACCCACTTCTCCCGACCCTGCTCCGTTGTATCAAAAAACCGACCACTGGTTTCAACGAGCAACCGCCGCGCTGCTCAGTGAAGTTCCCTGCCGACTCGGCTGCACCAGCTGTTGCATCGGCCCCTTTCCGATCACCCTCCTCGACATCCGCACTCTCCAACAGGGACTCGCCGGCCTTCCGCCGGATCACCGCCATCGTATCGAACAGCGTGCTATGGCACAGACCACGAAAATGGAAACCGCCTTTCCGCAACTCACCCACACCGATCTTCTCGACAGGTGGTCGGATCAAGAGATCGACCGGTTGGTCACGGAATTTCACGATCAACCCTGTCCAGCGCTAGAGGCGGACGGACGCTGTGGCATCTATGATCACCGCCCCCTGGTCTGCCGATCGATGGGCATTCCAACAGAAGATCGCGGCCTGATCCATGGCGCCTGCGAGATCCAAACCTTCATCCCGATCGTACGACTCCCCTCTGCATTTCGAGAGGAGGAAGCGTGTTTGGCGCAGGAAGAAGCCGCATCTCTGGACGCGCTTCGTCGTGCCACCGGATCATCAGGAGAAGAGGTATTCCTGCCCTATGGGTTTTTAGCCGAACGCAGATCAGAAGGTTTAGGCTGAGGCCAAGGCTGAGATCAAAAGCGAGGCTTTCACTTAACCTCGACCTTAGCCTATCTCGCTCGCTTGCTCAGGCTGGACAGGGGCGAAAACCATATGCTACTGTTGCGGACCTTGGTTGCGAGAGCGCCTGTAGCTCAGCTGGATAGAGCATCAGCCTCCGGAGCTGAGGGCCACAGGTTCAAATCCTGTCAGGCGCACCAGCAAACACGCAAGGGACATCAGCCACGCACAGACATCCGCCACACATATACCCGGTGGGCCGTTAGCTCAGTTGGTAGAGCAGCTGACTCTTAATCAGCGGGCCGTAGGTTCGACCCCTACACGGCCCACCAATTAATCAAGCAGTTACAGCAACACTTGCTGCTGAATTGGTGGCAGGTGTTATTACGGTGTTAGAAAGATAGGAATTTAACCTTCTTGCCGCAGTGGAGAGGTCGCCGTCCGACACAGAATTGTATCGGCGATGCATCTTCTCTGACTTGTGGCCGACAATTTTCATGGCAGTTACTGTGTCCACCCCAGCCCGCCGTAGATTGGTTGCAGCACAGTGGCGTAGGTCGTGAAACCGTAAGTTAGCAATCCCCGCCTGTCCTACAGCCGTGTGGAAGGCACGTTTAATCCGCTTAATTGACTTACTATTGAACTGAAACACATAAGGACATGTCCAGGGTACGCACCTTAGACAGGTCCCGTAATGCACACGATCCCAAGTGAGGTTGATGATTTCCCCCAGGCGTGGGACCAAGGTGGTAGGCCATCAGGAGCACTGGCTTGATGT
>DATEPD010000368.1:0-2889 GCA_035273365.1 Nitrospiraceae bacterium
GGTCTTCGATTCGTCGATAGCTTCTTCCCCTCGGGAGGCTATGCCTTTTCGTCGGGGATTGAGGCGGCGGTGAAGGGGGGGGCGGTTCGGAATGTGGAAGAGTTGTCGCGTTTTGTCGTTGAGTTGTTGACGACTGGAATAGGGGAGCGGGAAGCAGTTGCGGTTGGACTGGCACATGATTCCTTTGTCTCTGGTATCCTCAAAATTGCGTTGACAGCGGATCGAGAACTGGATGCGATGAAGTTGGGGCGCGAAGGAAGGTCCTCCAGCCGGCAGATGGGACGGCAGGTGATTCGTGTGGCAGCAGAACAAAACAATCGGCATCTATTGATCGACGATTACCTGGCTGCTGTTGAAGCGGAGCAGACACCGGGACACATGGCCGTCAGCCTGGGGCTCACGCTGGCGGCGGCCGGTTGGTCGAAGGAAGATACCATTGCTGCGTTTCTCTACCAATCGGTGACGGGTTTTGTGGCGGCGGCGATGAAGTTGATGCCGGTCGGCCAGCGTGAGGGACAGCGGCTATTGGATGGCTGGATCGAGGTGATCGAACGCGTGAGTCAGCAGGCAGTGCACCGGCGAGAACTGTGCTCATGGTCGCCGGTTCAGGATATCTATGCGATGCGGCATAACCGACTGGAGTCACGGCTCTTCCGGTCCTAGAAGCTTTTGGCCTATAGCATATGGCATGGGCGTCATGACGATGAGATGCTTTCGATATGCCATGGGCCATCAGGTCTTCTATGCTTGCCTCCATTTGCGTAATAGGAGACAATGTCGGAGAATTAAGCGAGGAGAGACGCGATGACCCAAGCATTGGCAGCCAAAGTTGTAAAAAGAACAAAGAATAGCCTGCAGATCAAGATTTCGAAACAGAACTTCGAATCATTCTGCGATTCGATCGGCCTCTATCGACGAGAGTTTTTGGAAGCCTTGGAAGCGTCGGAGAAAGACCATCGCGCAGGGCGGATCACTAAACGGAAATCATTGCGGGAGCTGATCGACTAGCCGATCATGCTCGAACTTTCGACGACTGCGACCTTCGAGAAACTGTTTAAGAAGCTCCCCAAGCCTATCCAGCAAAAAGCCACAGCCAAAACCGATCTCTTTCGAGAAAATCCCTTTCACCCATCTCTCCATACCGAAAAGTTACACCCCAAGCATCACGAGGTTTGGAGCTTTCGAGTCGATCGGGCCTACCGCATCATCTTCAAATTTCTCGCTCCCGATCACATAGAGCTGCGCTATATCGGCCATCATCACTCGATTTACGACTACGACATGTTCCGATAAGGATGGCCCAATCTCTTCCACGTAATCGGACCCGAAGACTGTCAACGAAGAAAGCGAGATACGTTTTGCGATTTCCGCGACCGATTTAGATATTCCCGCACTGTTGACGTGATCGCTTACGCGGCGCTATATAGGCCACGGTCACTCGAGTTTGGAGGCTCTCGATGCATCAAGCCGATGAACATCTCTTAGGGAATGGGCGTGTCACGGTGGCGCGGGCGCGTCATATTCCTGTGATTGGGGTCGGTGGGCCGGTGGGGTCTGGAAAGACCGCGCTGGTCGAGGCGCTCAGCCGCCGTCTGCGCGATCACGTGAGTTTGGCAGTGGTCACCAACGATATCTTTACCAAAGAGGACGCCGAGTTTCTCACGCGCCAGGGCGCGCTGCCTCAAGATCGCATTCTGGGCGTCGAAACCGGAGGCTGTCCGCATACGGCGATCCGCGAAGATGCCTCGCATAATCAGGAGGCCTTGGACGAATTGCTCAAGCGCCATCCCGATGTGGAGCTGATGTTTGTCGAGAGTGGCGGTGATAATCTGGCTGCGACATTCAGCCCTGAACTCGCGGACAAGGTCATCTATGTGATCGATGTGGCAGCCGGTGATAAAATCCCGCGCAAAGGCGGTCCTGGAATCACCCGATCCGATCTCTTGGTGATCAACAAGATCGATCTGGCGCCGCATGTCGGCGCGGATCTATCTGTCATGGATCGGGACAGCAAGCGAATGAGAGGCGACTTACCCTTTCTCTTTACAAATCTCAAAACAGGACAAGGTCTCGACCAGGTCGTGGCCTGGGTTGAGCAGCTCTTACCGGAGCACGTGTATCACCCTTAGCAGGATGCTGAAAAAGGCCGCCAGCGTCGTTCTCGGCTGGTCAAAGTCCTCAACGGGGACCCGGCCGCCTCACCACTCGGCGGCGCGCACAGACGTGGTGCTCCTTATTCGTCGCACCGTGCGCCCCAGAGGGTACGCCTCCGGCTTTGCCTGCGCCTGCGGCCTAGTTGGATAACCTTTTTGAGCATCCTCGGGGCTTTTCTCCTGTCTGGTCTGTCTCGTATATTGTTCAGGTGGTCTTGTCCGAAGTAACCAAACAAACCAAATGAACCAAACAAACCAAATCGATCAATCTGTGCTTGGCACAGTCGGTCGCCGTGGGGCGCTGAGCTATGAATTCGAGCAACAAGGTTCGCGCACAATCCTCACCCGATCATCCTGTTCAAGTCCCTGGCATCACTTTCCTCCTTCGTATCTCGACGATAGCGGCTGTGCCTATACCTGGCTCGTGAATCCATCCGGTGGTTTGGTCGGCGGCGATTATGTTTCGGTGGAGGCGCAGCTCCATACCGGAACGCATGTGCTCATGACGAGTCCGTCCGCCAATCGCGTCTATCGAAGTCTATCCGAGCCGGCCGTGCAAGAGGTTCGAATCTCGGTTGGTCCTGACGCGCGGCTGGAATGGATGCCCGAGCTCACGATCCCGTTTGCCGGGTCACGCTTTCGCCAATCGATCCATGTGGATCTTTCGCCTCGCGCGACAGTAGTACTGTGGGATGCCATAGCTTCGGGTCGGGTTGCCATGCGAGAGCGCTGGGCG
>DATEPD010000369.1:0-6610 GCA_035273365.1 Nitrospiraceae bacterium
TCCGATGCCTCGATGACAAAAATCTGTACGAGGCCCTGTCGGTCAAGTTCGGAGCTCATCCCTGTCCTTTTCTTACACAAAGCATCCAATGGATGCTCCGGGAAGCCAATTTAGTCCCATCCATTCACAACCTCCGATGACACCTCTATTATCAGAGGCGAAGGCCAGCTATACCCAATAAGATTCCGGACCAGTCTGATCAAGCGGAGCATGACGACTCTTTGCATGATCGTACGCAAGACATGCTTGTTCTGGACCAGTTCTCCATAGAAACGAGCAACCCCCAGCTTCGTCATAGGCAGGACAAGCGTGGTGGAGGTGAGAACCCGTACGCGCTCCGTAACCACGCAATCTGGGCCATCGCAACTGACCCTGTGAAGACCGTCAAGGGTCACAGCATCATGACCGCGATCGTAGGGCTATCTCACTTAACATCCCTTGGTTCTTGCGAGTACAAGCTCGTTCCGTCTGAACTACCACACATTGCTTCACTTCAGTCAACTTTGTCTCACGAATAGGCTTTTTCATCATGTTGACTGATATCTAAGCCTGTTTGTTCTTCTTCTTCAGTCACACGAAGACCCGTGATTGCAGCGACCACAGCCAGAATAATTAAGGTCCCCACAAACACGAAGACGATGGTAACCAGGAGGGCCATCGCTTGAATCCCCAACTGTGCCGGATTTCCGAAGAACAGTCCGTCGGCCCCTGCTGCATTTATCGCCTTTGACGCAAACAGACCAGTCGCCAACACACCCCAAATACCTCCGACTGCGTGAACCCCTACCGCATCGAGAGCGTCATCATAGCCGAATAAGGGCTTCAACATGACAGCCATATAACAGAACACACCCGCTCCCATCCCGATCCAAATCGCCGAAATCGGACCGACGAACCCCGACGCTGGCGTGATGGCTACCATGCCGGCTACCGCCCCGGTAGCGGCACCCAAGGCCGATGGTTTCCCTCGATAGGCCCACTCCGCGACCATCCAGGCCAATGCCGCGGCGGCCGTTGACGTATTGGTGGCGGTAAAGGTGCTGGTCGCCAGAGCCCCAGCACCCAACGCGCTGCCGGCGTTGAACCCAAACCATCCAAACCAGAGTAAGGACGCACCCGTCAGGGTCATGGGTAAATTATGCGGGGGCATCGGCTCCTTGCCATGTCCTAATCGCTTCCTGAACATGATGGCGCACGCCAACCCGGCCATGCCGGCACTGATATGGACGACCGTCCCGCCGGCGAAGTCCAACGCTCCGAGGTTTCTGAGCCATCCCCCGACTCCCCACACCCAGTGCGCGAGCGGATCGTAGATGAAAGTCGCCCACAGCAACGTGAACAGGATAAAACTGCTGAACTTTACCCGTTCGGCGTATGCGCCGGTGATCAGCGCCGGCGTGATCACCGCAAACATCATCTGGAAGAGCATGAAGGTCTGGTGCGGTATAGTGGTCGCATAATCGGCATTAGGTTCCAGCCCAACCCCGTTGAGGCCAAACCAATCAAACCCACCGATCACGCCGCCAATGTCGGGGCCAAAGGCGAGGGAGTACCCCCAGAGCAGCCACTGGATGCTGATCAGAGCAAGGACAATGAAGCTCTGCATGACCGTGCCCAACGCATTCTTGGAACGCGACATCCCTCCATAGAACAGCGCAAGACCCGGCGCAGTCATGAGCAATACCAAGGCCGTCGAGGTCAAGACCCATGCCGTATCACCGGTATCGATCTTTGGCGGTTCTGGAGCAGCTGTCAGCGACGCTGGAGCCTGCGCACATGCATCTTGTGCGAACAGAGCCGCCCCTCCTGCCAACATGGCAAGACACAGAAGGGTCGGCAGAAACTTCTTCATACGGGTCATAGCAGATATCATAATTGCATCCTTTCATCCCCTGGCTCAGGACGAGGTTGTCACTACGTTCGTTACAATGTTCTAACTTGGACTATTCATGAATACCTGCTATAAGGTTCGACCCTCGCACGGGGGCTTTTCCTGTTCGACCTCCTCATGGGCGGACTCCACGCACATCTCCATCGTCCCCACTTGCGAGAAGCTCAGCGGGCTTCGGTCTCAAACGCTTCGCGCCGACATTCATGAGTAATCCAGGCTAAGCCAATTTGAACTTGGCGACGGAGACCGTCAGCCCTTCGGCGAGTTTTGCCAGGTCTTCGACGGTTACACGCGTTGAGTCCGTCGCTTTTTGCGTCGCGACGGCACCGCCTGCGAATTCTTTCAGCGAACGACCCACCTGATCCGTCGAAGCGGTCTGGTTCACTGCGGCACTGGCGATGGTCTGGGCCAGTTCCGACGAACGTTGGGCAATCCC
Source organism: Nitrospiraceae bacterium (assembly GCA_035273365.1). Classification (GTDB taxonomy): domain Bacteria; phylum Nitrospirota; class Nitrospiria; order Nitrospirales; family Nitrospiraceae; genus Palsa-1315. The sequence continues at coordinate 2,328 of DATEPD010000369.1, forward strand.
TGAAATTTCTTTGAACACTTCACCAGTACGCACCGCGGAGGCCGATCCGGCTTCCACGGCATGAGTTTCCTCTTCCATGGACACAACCGCATCTTGTGTTTCCGTCTGAATTACCGTTACGAGGTCGGCGATGTCCCTCGTGGCCTGTGTCGAGCTTTCGGCCAATTTTCTGACCTGATCAGCAACGACAGCAAATCGGGCTCCGGCTTCCCCTGCACCGGCCGCCTCGATGGCCGCGTTCAATGCAAGCAAGTTGGTCTGATTGGCGATGTCTCGAATCGTCGACACGATCTGCGAAATTTCAACCGACCGGTCTCCGAGTGCCTTCACCTGCTTGGACATCCGTTGCACTGTGGCCCGGATGCCTTGCATGTCCTGCACTGTTGCTTGTACGGCCTCACGGCCACGCTCCGTTGCCTCCAGCACTTGCTTGGCAGATTCCGACGAGGCACCAGCGGTTGCCGAGACCTGGCGCATGGCCATGGTCAACTGATCGACCGCGCTCAAGGTCTTCGTCGATTCATCCGCCTGGTGTTTGGCCGTGCCGGCCATCTGTCCTGCGCTGTCCCGGAGGGTCCCAGCCGACCGGTTCACACGTTCGGCTGAATCTCTAACCTGTTTGAGCAACTGTCCGAACCGGTCAATCATGAGATTGAACCCGTCCGCGAGATTACCAAACATGTCGGCCGTCACCTCACCGCGCTTCGTCAAGTCTCCCTTACCGACTTCCGAGACCAAGACCAGAAAGTCCACCAACCGCTTTTGCAACTCGTCACGTTCACCTTCCGCCTTCGCGAGGGCCGTCGTAATGTAGTCCAACATGGAATTGAACGATGTGGCCACCTTTCCGAGTTCGTCCTTAGACTCGATCCTGGCGCGGACTTTATAATTGCCGCTGGCGGCCATCTGGGCCACCTCCGCGATATGGATCAGATTCTTCGAGAAGAAATTGACGACCCAATACGCGATGGCGATTCCGAGGACCACCGCAATGAGTCCACCGAGGACGAGGACCAGCGTTCCAACAAAACCGGCAGTCTGCGCATCCTCGTTGAGATCCTTCGCCACATCCTGCATATCCAATATCTGGTTACGGGTGTGCTCGATGACCTTCTCGAATGTCGGCTGCAAATTCACCGTCAAGGCCAAAATCCCGAGATTTCTCATGTGCTCAGCCTGTGTCGGCGGTAGGTTCTTTCCGAAACTATCGTTAAGTGCGCTCAGGGCCCCATCGGCAGCCTGGAAGTATTGCGCGATGACCGGTTTTAATATTGCCAAATCCTTTGCCTCATCACGGCCCGATCGAGAAACGCGGAGGACAGTATTTCCATAGTCGCCAATCACCTGGTTCGCCCTATTGCGAAATGATGACAACCGCGCGACTTCCGCCACAAAATCATCGTGGTTCGTGACGTTGGCAATCCCGGTCAAGATCTGATGGTGGTGAGTTAATGCAGTACTCATCTCAGCGAAGTTCGCCAGTGGGATCGTATAACGGACGTAGACGTCTTGTGACATTTCACTCAACTGCCGCAGCGTCAGCACGCCGGAGATCGCCACGACAATGATGATGACGCTGACGACACCATAACTCGAAATCAGCTTTGTCCGAGTCTTGAGATCGTCGAACCCTCCCCTGACTCCTGCACTTACAGTCTTAGCCACCTTTGCCATCGCATCCTCCTCCTCTAATCGTGCCTTGAATTGCGTGAAATTCTAGGTGCCCCCCGTGTCAGCTCATCTTCTCGAAATATGAAAGCATCATTGACGTTTCCAATACGCCTCGGAGCCGATCCTCCAACTTGACGACGGTCGAAACGAAGGGGATTGCCCCCTCTCCCGTGCCTGTCGGAGCCGGGAAAAATTGGTCCTTGGAAAGCATACGAATTTCCGGAACCGTATCGACCAAGACACCGACCTGCCAATTTCCGTGTTGCACCACCACGGCGTACCGTAACGTCGCGTCTGAGCAAAAAGCGAACATCGGTCGCAGATCGAGCAACGGAATCACCGTGCCTCGGAGGTTCGTGACCCCAACCAAACCAGATGGCATTCCTGGAACAGGGGTGATGGATTCGATGACAAAAACTTCTCGTACATTTTTTAAATAGATTGTAAATAGCTCTCCACCCAAAGAAATGATGGCGGCACGCATGGTCGAAGACTTCGCCGCCTGAGTGTGATCGGATATTAATGAAGAAGTCCCCTCCGCAGTCAGGGCACGATCCTCAGCCTTTAAGTGTTGTGCGGAATCCATCAGCGTTAGCTCAGCGCCTTCCTGACAGCGGCCAACAGGTCTTCTGGCTTAAATGGCTTGGTGATATAGCCGTTCGCTCCTTGTTGTGTCCCCCAAAACTTATCGCTTTCATTCACCTTGGAAGTACAGAGAATGATCGGAATGTCCTTGAATCGTTCATCGGCCTTGAGATCGCGGCAGGTCTGAAAGCCGTTACGTCCAGGCATGACCACGTCCAATACGATCAAATCCGGCCTCTCGATGGCCACCTTTTCTTCCAGCTTGTCGCTGCTCGGAAAGGACGTGACCGTATGGTTCGCCCCCTTCAAACAGCCTTCGATCAGCTGAACGTCAGCATAAGAATCATCCACGACAACGATCTTGCTCATTGGGCATTTCCTTTTGGTTAGTTATGTATTACTGCACCGGTTTTCTCTGAACTCGCCATTTCGCATTATCTCAATGGAACAACCAAGCTGATCGCCCCCGCAAAGTCCCCGTTCTTCCATCCTTCCTTCTTCATTCCCATGATGTCCCGCTCGCCCTTAGGCTCACCATGGCAGCTCAGACAGGAGCCGGCTGCATACTCGGGATCAACCATACGTAGCACCGGTCTTCCATCCACCGTTGTGTTGCGTGCATAAATTTGGCCCTTCGGATGGCGCGGGTCACTGAACAGCCGAAGCACTTCCTGTTCGAAATCGTCTGGCTTGTTGTTCAGGTTCCGACCACTATTCCCGGTCAACTTCATTCGAATCCCGGTCTTCTGGTAAAAATGTTCTCCGACGCGGCGGGCAAACACGGCATGAAGGAAGCCCTTGAACCCAACTCCTTGTCTATTGATGACCGGCTGTGCCTCATCAACCACTTCTCTCTCTGCCTCCACCAAGGCGAGATAATAGAAGTTGGCTTGAGGGGCCACATTGGAAGTGAAGAGATCGATCTTGGTCTTTTTCTTGAATCGCTCGATGACTTGGCCGGCCACGAAATCAGCTGTAAAGCCCTTCTCGGCTTTCGCGGCATCATTAATGGTGACCTGATGCTCCAATACCACCTCACGACCGAGATTCATCAATTCAATCAGGTGCTCTGCTACTTCGGCCTCGTTCGCGGCTTGCACTGGCGTGTTCCACGCCAATGAGATTGTCATGATCCCCATCATCCCAATCGCCACGATTGCGCATAGCCATTCCCTCCTACATCGGGTCAACATGTTCCCTCTAGTTGCATTTTTAGATTGAGTGTAGCCGGTCATTGGCCATTAGCAAGCGAATCGGCAATTTTGACATCGCATGAATCTCATGCCGTCTTTGTTCCCAGAGTCTTCCCGAACACCCGATCACTCGACCCAACACACATTGCTCTCGCCGAACTCCAGCAACATGCGTGCCGACACAAGAACTTGAAAGGACGACCGATTTCCCATCTCGTCAGTTCATGTACGCAAACGCTGTGAAATCAACAACCATTGACGTAAACGCTATCGGTTATCATAAACCTGGACATAGTCTTCTCGTTTGTGCACAGTTGTGCATCCTAGCCAAAATTTGGACTCTTCCAAACGGCTCATCGTTCGGAGACGAATCAATCTGATACCCAATCGCCCCAATAAGTGGATTTACGTTTCCCGCACGATGACTAGGGACTTCTTGTGCTGACTGCCCGCTCCGTTTCCTGGAAACCCCTCCAACTTCGATCGGTATGATGAAATTGGTCAGCTGGCAGATCCACTCAGTCGACTGCGCTAGCGGTAAAATGAAGGCCGCAAGGTAAGACAGAACCATCGCGGTGCGGGCGAGACTGTTGCCAAACCGATAGAGCGGATGGGGAATCAGCACGTTGAACGCTATGGAATCAATGGAGAGAACTCCACTGATTCACGAACAGACGGTTTACGGGTGTGCGGCCGATTTGGAAGAAAGACGGGATTCGAAGGACACGATCATGACCTGGAGCATAGCGTGTATCCCAACTCCCTTCTTCACCGACCTTCACATACGGAATAGATCGCATCCATGTTCACATATTGATTAACGTGATCAGCCCA
>DATEPD010000370.1:0-7587 GCA_035273365.1 Nitrospiraceae bacterium
CACCGTCGCCAGGGCGTCGATCCAATCCTGATTATAGTCGACTTTGGAAACGCCGGCGACTTGCCTGACCCGCTCCGCCCATCGCTTGATCGCATCCAGCGAACGGAACGGTGGGTTCAGTGCGACGACAAAGGAGGCCGGCAAGGGATTCTGGCCCAGCCCCTCAAGCAAGTGAGACTCCGAAGGAAATTGTGCCTTGAACTCCCCTAGTGCCTGCTCTTTCGAGATAAACAGCAGCGAGGCGACGGCACGATCGCCCCGCAAATGCTGCTCCACCTCAGCGACCGAATCAGAAGAGAGCCGCTCATCAAGATACACGATGATTTTTATATCGTCCTGAAGCCATCCGGCCGCCGCCCGCAAATTGACATAGAGCAGCAAGAAGATGCCGACGCAGGCCAAGGTAAAGGCCGTGGTCAAGATGGCGACCACCGTCGTCGTCCGGTTGGTCCTCATATTGACCCAGGATTCTCTGAGGAGATACGAAACTGTCCTCACCCTGTCACCCGCTGTTCCGGCAGCAACCGGCCTTGTGACAATGTGAGCACCCGCCGATTCACTTGCACCATGACCAGGGGATCATGCGTCGCCACCACAACAGTGGTGCCGCGTGCGTTAATGAGTTTAAACAGTTCGATAATCTCGGACGTCAGGGCTGGATCCAAATTTCCGGTGGGTTCATCCGCCAACAAGACGACCGGACCATTCACAATCGCACGTGCGATGCAGACCCGCTGCTGCTCACCTGTCGAGAGGCCCGCAGGGAGCTGATCTCGTTTGTGCTCGACACCGACTGCCCGTAACGCCTCCGTGACTTTTCGACGAATATCGGCGAGAGAAATACCTTGTACCAGCAAGGGGAGAGCCACATTGTCGAATACGGACTTCTTCGGCAACAGCCGAAAGTCTTGAAACACCGTTCCCACCTTGCGGCGCAGATACGGAACGTCAGACGGTTTCAGCGACGTCACGTTTTTCTGATGGACGAAGATCTGTCCCTCATCGGGCCGTTCGGCGCCGATGAGCATCCGTAACAACGTTGACTTACCCGCGCCACTCGGTCCCATGAGGAGGACAAATTCTCCCTTGCCGATCTCGAAGGTGACGTCCGAAAGCGCCAGCCGCTGATCGTACTGTTTCGACACGTGGATCAATTGAATCATCGTAGGAGCCTATTCGAGTAATGCCATTCTACTGCGGCGAACGATCTGCCGACATCTACATCGTTCTCGCTCCGAACCAATCCTCACCGTATTCCAACGAATACGCTTCCGGCTTTTTCGAACCTTGCGCCGCTCATCTGCCCGCATCTCCTTCACCTCGCCACGAAGGATGACTCGGACAGGCTCCTAGCCCTACCAACGAAGATCGTCTCCGCACACGTCGAAGGCGTTTTGAATGTGCTCGATCTGCGGGGCAACAGCGCCTGCACCTTGCAGCAAGACGACATCGAATCTGCACGGTCGATCTTTGATGTGGTGGCGAGCCAAATACTGGGCCGCTAACTGGATCAGTTTCTCCTGCTTCCGTTGATGGACGGCGTGGATGGCTCCGCCGAATGCATCGGTCCGACGCGCCTTCACCTCGACAAAGACCAGAACCCGACCGTCCTCAACCACTAAGTCTAATTCCCCCACCGACGAACGTAGATTGCGTGCCACAATCCGATACCCTTTGTGCCGCAGATAATGCTCCGCCGCTGATTCTCCTTCTTGTCCTAGAAGCTTCCGGGGATCAAGGAAGGTCACTGAATCGTCCTTGGAGCTTGGTCCAAACCAGTTCTTGAGAGCCCCCATTGCCACATAAGAGCTGTGCGACTGGAGCGAATGTGCGCCGATGGATCGCGCAGGGACCATGTTGAGCGAGCTGTTGCAAATGCTCTTCCGTCCCATACCCTTTATGGGAGAGAAAATTATACTCAGGATAGGCTCGATGGTATGCCATCATCATGCGATCGCGCGTAACTTTGGCCACAATCGACGCAGTAGCAATCGACATCGACAACGCATCACCCTTAATGATGGAGCGTGAAGGGATGGCGAGACCCGACAATGTCACAGCATCGATCAAGAGGTAGTCCGCCTGGGGAGCCAGCGATGCCACCGCACGATACATGGCAAGGCGAGTCGCTTCTAAAATATTGAGGTGGTCAATCTCCTGCTCTGTGGCAACCCCTACAGCGACACCACGTGCCCGCTGGACAATCACCTCGTAGAGTCGGGCTCGCTGAAACTCGGAGAGTTGTTTGGAATCGTCGACACCAACCAAGCGACAACGAGAGGGGAGGATCACCGCCGCCGCGACGACAGGGCCGGCCAGAGGGCCCCTTCCGGCTTCATCAAGGCCGGCAATCCAACGATAGCCGCGCCGTCGAGTTTCCAATTCAAATTCGTCGGTAGGTCCCACGATGTGGCCCCGCGATGCATCCGTTGAAAGGGCACCTGACACTCGTGGTCGATGGAACCAGGGAATGGGATTTAGGGCTTCGAGGTCGCGGCGGCTCCAACCGGCTCTTCGGCTTTACGGGTGACCCCGGGCTGCCCCTTTGCACTCGCGACAAACTCCCGATCTTCGACCTTGGCAAACTTGCCCTTCTTCCCACGGAGATAATATAACTTGGCCCGACGCACTTTGCCCTGACGCATGACTTCCACGCGGGTGACGATCGGCGAATGGAGTGGGAAAATTCGCTCCACGCCGACGCCATAGGAGACTTTGCGCACGGTGAAGGTCTCCGTGTTCAGCAACCCCTTACGAGCAATCACCGCACCTTCGAACACCTGAATGCGCTCTTTTTCCCCTTCGACCACTTTCACGTGTACGCGAACAGTGTCTCCAATTTCAAAACCGGGCACCGCCTTCTTCGTGAAGGACTGTTGTATCCGCTCCAACCGATTCATGAGACTACCCCTCCCCCCCCACATCGAACAGGCATGACCGGCACGCCTTCACGAGTAAGTTCGTCTAGCAATTGTTGATCTTCGAGACTCAAGACCCGATCTTGCAAAAGATCCGGCCGTCTCTGATACGTACTTCGCAGGGCTTCCTTACGACGCCACAGACGAATGGCTTCGTGATGTCCTGAAAGCAACACCTCTGGCACTGGGATGCCTCGAACCTCCGCCGGTCTTGTATACTGTGGATATTCGAGCAACGCATCCGTGAACGACTCTTCCACGATCGACTCCGGATCACCCAATACGCCGGGAACCAAACGGGCTGCGGCATCGATGAGCATCAGCGCCGGTAATTCGCCTCCTGTCAATATATAATCCCCGACAGAAATTTCTTCCGGGTGCAAGGCGAGGCGCACCCGTTCATCGATCCCCTCATAGTGGCCACAGATAATAACGAGCCGACGTGGGTCGGCCGCCAGATGTTTCGCATAGGCCTGCGTGAACAGACCACCGTGCGGTGACGGAAACAGCAACCGAATCTGTTCACCAGCCTCTGCATAGCTGGCCTGAATCTGTTCCACCGCGCGCAAGATGGGTTCGGCCTTCATCACCATCCCGGCCCCTCCCCCGTAGGGCACGTCGTCCGCCACCTTGTGGCGATCGAGCGTATAGTCACGCAGATTGCGCACCTGAACCTGTAATAGACCTTTTTCCTGTGCTCGTTTGAGAATACTCTGACCAAGCACCGGTGCGACCATGTCGGGAAAGAGCGTCAGGATGTCACACCGCATGGTGATCCTCAATCAACTCCTCAATTCCGCGAACCATCATCCTTCGACGCGGGAGATCCACCGAGGTCACGAAGCTCTTGGCCGCCGGAATGAGGACTTCCTCCGTCCCCTTGCGAACGACGAAGAGGTGATTATCCGGTATTTCCAAAATCGATTCCAGCATACCGACTTCTTCGCCCCGCTCGTTCTCGACTGTCATCCCAATGAGATCACATTCAAAATAGACGTCCGCAGATAGCGTGGCGGCTGGGCGACGGGGCACTTGAATCAATCCCCCGCGCAGCATCCCGGCTTCCTCCGGCGTCGTCACACCCTCAAGACTCATGATGTAGGTCGAGCCGGCACGCCGAACACGAGTCACGGTCCTGTCGACTATCTGTCCCGTTGGCTCTAAGACCTGAACCTGCTTCAGCTGATCCAGCCGGCCAGGCACATCGCTTAACGATCGCACCTTGAACTCTCCCCGCACACCAAAGGGTCGCTCGATCTTGCCAATCGTTACAAGATCTGTGTGAGCGGTTGTCACAGACTAGGCACCTTTCTTCTTCGCCGCTTTCTCCGCTTCAAACTGTTTCCATACGCCACACCGGCGAAGCAACGTCCGGACCGTGACCGTCGGCTGGGCTCCCTGGTGCAACCAGCTCAACACCCGCTCCTGCTTCAGCTCCGGCACGGCCGGTTCCTTCAAGGGATCAAAAATCCCAAGAATTTCCAGGAACCGCCCGTCGCGCGGCTTCCGAGAATCCGCTGCCACAACGCGGTAGAGCGGTCGCTTATGTCGTCCTGTCCTCGTCAGTCTCAAATGAACAGCCACTCGATCCCTCCTCCTATACGAAATTCCTACGATGATGGGTCTCGACTCTTCCTTTATCTGGAGCGCATCAGTTGCGCGAACTGCCGGCGCCCTCCAGACCCTGCTGCCATAACCTTGGCGATTTTTCTCGCCGAGAGAAACTGTTTAATCAACCGATTCACCTCTTGCACGTTCGTCCCACTTCCACGGGCGATTCGCTTTTTTCGGCTCCCATTGATGATGGTATGATCGCGCCGCTCCCGAAGGGTCATCGAGTCAATCATCGCCACGACTCGTTTCATCTCTCGTTCCGCCACCTGTCCTTCCATCGCACTCTTGAGCTTCTGACCGCCTGGCAACATTCCCAAAATCTGGTCCAACGAACCCAGACGGTTGACCTGACCCAATTGTGCCCGGAAATCCTCCAACGTGAACGTATTGCTGGTGATTCGCTTCTGAGCCTCCTCCACCTGTTCGCGCGTGATGGTCTCTTGGGCCTTTTCAATTAACGAGAGCACGTCGCCCATTCCGAGGATGCGCGAGGCCATCCGATCGGGATGAAATAACTCGAGCGCATCAAGTTTCTCTCCTACTCCGAGAAATTTAATCGGCTTGCCGGTCACCGCCCGGATGGACAGTACCGCTCCGCCACGCGCATCACCTTCAACCTTGGTGAGAATGACACCGGTCAGTCCGATACGCTGCTCGAACTGGCTCGCCATCGTGACCGCGTCTTGGCCCGTCATGGCATCTGCCACCAGAAGAACTTCGTGCGGTCGCACGGCAGCCTTCACTGCGACCAGCTCCCCCATCAACTCATCATCGATGTGGAGGCGTCCACCCGTATCCAGGACGACAAGATCGTGCCCCTGGTCTTGTCCCCGTTCCACACCGGCCTGACAAATGCGAACGACATCCCCTTGGGAAGCTTGTGCCTGATCGACTCGATGCACATCGATCTCAAGATCGTGCCCCAGACTCGCCAACTGATCCCCGGCTGCAGGACGACGGGGATCTGCAGCAACTAGGAGAACCCGCTTACCTTGAGCCTTGAAGAACCGCCCAAGCTTACCGCAGGTCGTCGTCTTTCCAGCACCTTGGAGCCCCACCATCATGACAACCGTTGGGGGATTCGAAGCCAGGGCCAAGCCGGCCCGCTCCCGCCCCATCATCTCCCGCAGCTCCTCCCATACAACCTTCACAACCTGATGACCAGGGGTTAAGCTCCGGAGGACTTCCTGACCGACTGCCTTTTCGCGCACTCGCTCGATGAAATCCTTGACGATCTTGAAGTTCACATCAGCTTCAAGCAGCGCAAGGCGCACCTCTTTCAACGCTTCTGCGATGTTCTGTTCCGTGAGGATTCCAGAACCGCGTAGCTTCTTGAAAATATTCTCGAATTTTTCGCTGAGAGCGTCCAGCATAGCGCCACAAAGAAAAAGGCAATCGAAGCCTTAACTCCAGATCTCCGATCGCCTCGAAATCTCTAGTAAATGACCACCGGCGAGTCTAGAGGATGGGGCAGGATGAAGTCAAGGGAACGAGAGCGCACATTTCATTGACATGTCGTAGACCTTTCGTTATGGTCCGTCGTGTGTATACGCAGAGATCTGTAAGGCAGTTGCCGTGAAAAAATCACCCTGGGTTCTGCTCATTTTTGTGCTTATCGGTGGACTACTTGGCGGAGTACTGGGAGAAATCCTTCGGGTCATGGCCCCACAGGGCACTATTCAGTCAGTTTTTGCCACGAATTTTACCCCTGGTATTAGCCCACCACTGACTATTGATCTTGTCCTAATCAAACTTACTATGGGCTTCGCGCTCAAAATCAATCTCCTCAGCTTCCTCGGAATGTTTCTTGGCATCTATCTCTACAAGAACATCTGACAGAGTGCTAGATCTCCGGCTTCAATTCTAACTCCTTGAGCTTCAATGCCCGAATCCGGTTTCTGAGAGCCGCGGCCCGTTCAAACTCCAACTCCTTGGCGGCAGCTTTCATTTCCGTTTCGAGCCGTTTGATGGTCTGTTCAGTCGCGTCCTCCTCTCCATACATGGCCGGTGCCTCCGCGGCCAAATCCAGTTGCACATCATCCATATCCGTCGTGGCATATTCGAGTGACAGGACATCCTTCTTGATACTCGTAGGGACGATACCGTGTCTGGCATTATAGTCGGCCTGAATTGTGCGGCGGCGACCGGTCTCGGCGAGAGCCATCTGCATAGAATCAGTGACGGCATCACCGTACATGATCACGTGGCCACGCACATTCCTCGCTGCCCGTCCAGCTGTCTGGATCAACGCTCGATAGGACCGCAGATACCCTTCTTTATCCGCATCGAGAATTGCCACCAGAGTCACTTCGGGGAGATCCAGCCCTTCGCGCAAAAGATTGATTCCCACCAACACGTCGAACACCCCGCGGCGCAGATCACGTATAATCTCAGCCCGCTCCAACGTCTTGATGTCAGAGTGCAGATACCGCACCTTGATACCGAGATCGTGGTAGTACTCACTTAAGTCCTCCGCCATGCGCTTGGTCAAGGTGGTGATCAGCACACGTCCGCCCTGCGCCACTTCAGTCCGCACTTCGCCAAGGAGATGATCCACCTGCCCCTTGGCCGGGCGCACTTCGATGACTGGATCCATCAGACCGGTCGGGCGGAGGATCTGCTCGACCACCTCTCCAGCCGCATGCCCCAGCTCATAAGGGCCCGGCGTCGCGGAGATGTATACGGTCTGCTTGAGGCAGCGCTCAAATTCGGCAAATGTGAGCGGCCGGTTATCGATTGCCGACGGCAACCGGAATCCGTACTCGACCAATGTACGCTTTCGCGAATAGTCGCCTTCATACATCCCGCCGACTTGGGGGATCGTCGCATGAGATTCGTCGACGATCAGCAGAAAATCTTTGGGAAAATAGTCCAGGAGCGTCGGAGGCTGCTCACCAGGCGCGCGGCCGCTAAGATGCCGCGAGTAGTTCTCAATGCCGTGGCAGTACCCCATGGCCCGAATCATTTCAAGATCGAACTTGGTACGCTGTGCGATCCGCTGGGCCTCCACAAGCTGATTCTGCTTCTTGAAATAGGCAACACGTTCGTCTAGTTC
>DATEPD010000371.1:0-4896 GCA_035273365.1 Nitrospiraceae bacterium
GGACCCAATGACTGGACGACGGCGGTCCGTTAAACACATGACGACCCGCTCGCCAGTTCCGGCCTCCGACCGCTAGGCAAGCGGATCCCTGCTCAGATTATGGTCTTCACATATATGCTGCACGAAGGACTTGCTGACACCGGCCACATCGTAAATCTCACCCCTCACATCTGGGCAGGGTTCTCCATATAGCATTCCCATCCAATGCTTGTCGCCTGGAAACACTACGTGCTAGGATCCGGTGAGTGAGCACTTACTTACCATGAAGAAACGGATCACACAGCCGACGAGCGGGAATGGACAACGGGCGTCTGCGCGCGATCGTCAGGCCAGTCTCATTGCGGCTGCTGCTTCGCTCTTCGCCGCGAAAGGGTTCAACGGCACCACAACAAAAGAAATTGCCAAAGCAGCGGGTGTGAGCGAGGCCTTGGTCTTCAAATACTTTCCGACGAAACGGACGCTCTACGGCGCAATCCTGGCAGAAAAAGTGACCGTCAACGAACTGCTCGAACCGGTGGAGGCAGCGGCCAAGAAACGCGACGACCATCGCGTGTTTACATTGATCGCGAGCTATCGCATCCGCCCCGGAGTCGATTCGACACTCTTGCGACTCCTCTTATTCAGCGCACTGGAAGGGCACGAACTGTCCGAGATGTTTTTCGGCAGGCACCACAAAGTGTTCTATGACCACCTCGCCGCGTACATTCGCACAAGAATCGAAGACGGCGCGTTTCGGTCTGTCGATCCCCTTCTGGCAGCCCGCGCCTTTATCGGCATGATCGCCCATCACCGTCTACTCCATGAGATATTCAGCGTCCCCATGCACCAATCCCATGAGCACACGGTGGCAACCTACGTCGATCTGTTTCTCACCGGACTGGTCAAGATGCCGGCCAACCGTCAGACCCCGGTAAGGCTTGCGCGATGAATCCCCTGAAACAACATCCGATTGTCACACTCGGAGTCATTATTTTCTTTGCCGTCACAGCCCTCGTCGTGTTTCGCCTCAGCAGCGGGGCCAAGAGTGACACCCGCAAGGCTCGGGCCATCACTGTCGCCACCGTGGCGCCCCTGAAACAGGACCTGGACATTCGACTCACCTATACCGCCGACATCAGCCCCAACCAAACGGTCAATCTGTTCTCACGGGTTGATGGTTACATCGCCAAAATCTATGTCGACAAAGGCGACCTGGTCAAAGCTAACCAGCTTCTGATCGAGATCGATCACACGGATTATCAGCATGCGGTCAACCAGGCCAAGGCAAATTTGGCTGCAGCCAGAGCCAGAGTCGCGCAGCAGGACGCGAGCGTCCGCAATGCCACCCTCACGCTCAATCGGATGCAGGCGTTGATCAAAGATCAGTTTGTCTCGCAGCAGGATCTGGATAACGCCCAAGTCGCATACGACGCAGCGGCGGCGGCACTCGACTCACTTCGCGCACAGGTTCAGCAAATGGAGGTCGCCCAGGCGCAAGCCGAGACGAACCTAGCCTACTCGTATATCCGTGCACCGTTCGCAGGCTATGTGGCCGAGCGCAACCTCGATCTCGGCTCGTATGTCAGCGGGACAGCCGCCGGTACCTCCACCGTCTCACGCGGGATTCTCACCCTCCATGAGATCCAGACGGTCCGTATTCTGATCGAGGTCGTGGAGAAAGACGTTCCGCTCATCCATGTGGCTCAAAAGGCGGAAGTGCGCGCCGAGGCCTATCCCGATCGCGTCTTTGAGGGCACGGTCACCCGTGTCGTTCAGGCGCTGAACCGAGCCACACGTACCATGACGATCGAGGTGGATCTCCCGAACAAGGACCATGTCTTGAAAGGCGGCATGTTCGCCCGCGTCGAGATTCTGGTCGGCACGCATCGAAACACGATTCAGGTCCCCATCGACGCTGTCAGTCGATTGGAAGACGCCCAATATGTCTACATTGTGCGCGAAGGAAAGGCTCAGCGGGTGCCGGTGGAAATCGGATACCGCGACGAAAACCGAGTGGAGATCACCAAAGGCTTAGATGGGTCTGAGCAGGTGATCGTCTCAGGGAAAGACCTCGTGCACGAAGGCACCCCCGTGCAGACGCAGTCGCTCCAACCGGTGAGGCGTGAAGGGTAAGGGGTGAGGAGTTGAACAAGACGAACATCAGAAATCTCGTCAATCAGACCGCCGTCTGTCGTTCCTTACGCTTTACCCCTCACCCCTCACCCCTTACCCCTTACCAGCTATGTGGCTGACGCTCCTCGCACTTCGCAACCGCATCGGCATCTTGATGCTGTCCTTGGCAATGGTGATTCTGGGTGGCACCTCGGTGCAACGGATCCCGGTCGATCTCTTTCCACAGATTCAAGTGCCCGTTGCGTTCGTCGGCGTCATCTATAAAGGCGCACCACCGCTTGACATCGAACAGAGTGTCGTCTATCCCATTGAAAAAGCCGTCAGTTCTGCGTCGAACGTCGAGCATGTCGAGTCCTTTGCAAAGCAAGGCATCGGTGCGGTGCAGATCTGGTTCAACTGGGGCACGGACATTAACGCCGGACAGATGGAGGTGATGCAACGCGTTACCCAAATTCTCAACAGTCTTCCACCCGGCATTCTGCAACCCTTCATCGTCAAGTTCGACGTCTCCAATATTCCTGTCTCTCTCGTGACGGTCTCAAGCGACGATCTCGACGAAAGGGCCCTCTACGACCTCGCCTACAATACGATTGCACCGCAGATCGAACAGATTGCCAATGTCGCTGCAGCCACCGTGGAGGGCGGGAAGATCCGTCAGATCAACATCAACCTCGACCCAGCACTGCTGAACGCCCGGAGCCTCTCGATCCTCGACGTCGTCAAATCCGTGAAGGCCGCCAATCTCATTCTCCCATCAGGCGACATCAAAGCCGGTAATTTAGACTATAACGTCTTCACCAATAACCAGTTCCGCACGGTCGACCCGATCCAGGACGTGATCGTGAAAGTTAACCCGCAAGGCAGCCCCGTGCGCGTACGGGATGTCGGGACCGTGACCGATTCATCGGACATTCAGACCAACATCGTGAGGACGGACGGGGCCAGAGCCGTGTATTTGCGGGTGAACAAACAACCCATCGCCAACACCGTAGGGGTGGTGGATGCGCTGCGCAAGGCTCTGCCGAAGATGGTCGGCATTCCGCCTGGCGTCAAGATCGGCATTTCGTTCGACCAATCGATCTACATCCGCCAGTCGATCAGCAACCTCATCGAACAGGCGTTGCACGGATCGCTGCTGGCCGCATTGGTCATTTTGCTATTCCTCCGTAATCTGACGAGCACGCTGATCATCTCCGTCGCCATTCCACTCTCGATCATGGTGACCTTCATCGTGCTGTACTTCTCCGGACAAACCCTCAATGTGTTCACCCTTGGAGGCCTCGCCCTCGGAATCGGCCGCCTTGTCGACGATTCCATTGTTGAACTCGAAAACATTCAACGCCATCTCAACACCACGCCCCGCCGCTGGGAGGCGATCCTGGAAGCGGCCCGCGAGGTGGCCATGCCCATTCTCGCCTCGACGGTCACCACGGTCGTCGTCTTTTTGCCGATTTTCTTCGTCGCAGGGATTGCCCGCTTGCTCCTCATTCCCCTGACCATCACAATTGCGATTTCGCTGTTTACGTCGTTCTTCGTTTCCCGCACGGTGACCCCGGCGCTCTGCTACAAATTCCTCAAGCCGGAGCAGGAATCTCACCGTTCGATGCCAACATGGTTTGTCCGTCTGATGGATTGGAGCCGCGAACGATATGAGTCCTTGGACAAAAGCTACGAGGAATCGCTCCGCTGGGTCTTGGCCCATCGCTGGCTCTTAATCTCCGCCATTCTGCTCCTCTTCGCCTCCTCGCTTGCGCTGGCGCTCAAGATCGGCACGGAGTTTTTGCCGGTGTCGGATGAAAGCCAGTTCCGCATCGTCCTGCGTGGACCGGTCGGTCAGCGAGTGGAAAAAACCGAGCAGCAAGTGGCCGAGGTCGAACGGGTGCTGCGGGCACAGATTCCTGCTGAAGAACTGGAAACCATCGTCTCCAGTACCGGTGTGTTAGCCCAAGGCCGGTCCTCCCTGTTCAACCCGAACACTGGTCCCCATACTTCAGCCATCTCCGTCCATCTCGTGACGCCGGATAAACGGAAGCGAAACCAAGTACAAATTATGAACGACGTGAGGCCTAAAGTCCTAGCCCTCTTTCCTGGCGTCGCGATGTTTTTCGATCCGGGGGGGATCATCAAGCGAATTACCAGCTTTGGGTCACAGAAGTCTGTCGACGTTGAAATCTACGGCTACGATTTTGAAAAAGCGCGGGAGGTCATTCGGCAGGTCGAAGGTGCCATGCAGCAAATACCGGGGCTCGCCGACATCGAAGTCAGC
This sequence comes from Nitrospiraceae bacterium, assembly GCA_035273365.1. Taxonomy (GTDB): domain Bacteria; phylum Nitrospirota; class Nitrospiria; order Nitrospirales; family Nitrospiraceae; genus Palsa-1315. The sequence goes on from DATEPD010000371.1 coordinate 4,379, forward strand.
CGCGAGGAAAACTATCCGGAGGTCAACGTGGTGGTGGATCGTGAGAAGGCTGCTCTCCTCGGTATCAGCGAAACAGACGTCGCCACCGCCGTGCTCTTCTCGCTCAATGGCAACGGCCAAACCGACCCCATCATCTATACCGACCCCCAAAACGGGAACGAGTACTACATCAGCGCCTGGCTCGCGGAAGAACACCGCAAGGACCTCACCGCAATCGAGAATATCATTCTCACCACACGAACCGGAGAACCGGTCCTCCTCAAAAACGTCGCCTCGCTCAAGCTCAATGCCGGCCCGGTGAAGATCGACCGCAAGTACTTTCAACGGGTGATCCATCTAACCGCGAACCCCGTAGATCGGGACCTCGGGGCTATCGCCGCTGACTTGGAGGCAGCCTTTGCCACGTTCCAACTCCCTCCCGGCTTCAGCATCCGGTTGGCCGGCCAGATTCAACAACAGAGAGAAACATTTGAAGGCTTGCTGTTTGCCACGATTCTGGCACTGATCCTCGTGTACAT
>DATEPD010000372.1:0-2380 GCA_035273365.1 Nitrospiraceae bacterium
GGGACCGATGTGCTGCTCGAGCATGCGAAGGACGGAGGCGCCCTTTTCATAGGTCAGGACATCGAACATCGCGTCGGCGTCCTTGGGGGCCTGCACCGGATATTCGATCGGTCTGGTACTGTGCAGCCCGTCCACGGAAAAGGCCGCGGCACGAGCGCTACCGAAGCTGTCCCATCGTTTCCATTCTGGTTTCCAGGCATCGACGGCCAGCATCTCCATGAAGGTAGCGAAGGCTTCGTTCAACCAGAGCCCGTTCCACCAAGACATGGTGACTAAATCACCAAACCACATGTGCGCGTTTTCATGCGCGACCACATCGGCCACGCGCTCCAACTCGCCATGTGTGGCGCTCTGCCGATCGACCAGCAAGGCTGTTTCACGGTAGGTAATGGCGCCCAGGTTTTCCATAGCGCCTGACGCAAAGTCGGGAATGGCGAGCAGGTCCAGTTTGCCGCCGGGATAGGGAATACCGTAGTAATCTTCGAAAAATTTCAACGAGGCCGCTGCGATCTCGTGGCCAAACAGGGTGAGCGCTTGTTTGCCTGGAACGGTCCAAAGCCGTAGAGGCGTCTTTCCGACGAACTGCGGTGCGGTGGATTCGATCTCCCCGACGATGAAGGCGACGAGATACGTCGACATCTTGATGCTGTCAGTGAAGCGCACGACTTTCCTGCCAGCCTCGCTCGACTCCGATGCGATGAACGTATTCGAGACTGCGGTCAGGCGTGGATCGATGACCAGGGTTGTGGCAAACTCCGCTTTGAAATCCGGTTCGTCCCAACAGGGAAATGCCCGCCGTGCATCAGTGGCTTCAAATTGCGTCGCCGCTATCGTGTGGGTGACACCGGCAGGGTCCTTATACGTGCTGCGGTAGAATCCGCGCAGTTGGTCATTCAACTTCCCCTGAAAAGTTAGATGCAGGCGCCACTCGCCGGCTGTGATGGACTGAGGAAACGTCAAGTGACAGCGTTGCATCGAGTCTTCTAACGCGATCGTGGCTTCCAGACGTAGGCCTGTTGAGCCTTCCAGTATGGCGGATGAGATTGCCAGATCCACTGCATTCAGGATGATGGTGCTTGTTGCCTGAGTAACAGTGAGGACGATGGTTTCCTTGCCTGCAAATGTGGCGGTGACAAGATCAGGTTCGAGCCGAATCTCGTATCGGTTTGGAACAATGTGTCTGGGCAATCGATAGGGGTCAACGCTGCCGGGAGTGTCATCAAGATTCATCTCTTCACCTTTCGGTCGTGCAGTCGTGGTTGCAGCACCAGCTGACGCGAATGCTGAGAGAAGTGTCTCTACTATAGGAAGGGCCAGCAGGAAGCGGCCCTGTTTGGCCACGATCTTGAACGCCTGGCGTCTGCTGATGGATTCACTCATGTCCTCTGGATGTGTTGAGTATGGATGCCCTGGGCGGTACCGACGATCAAGACGTCCGTTCGGTTGACGAAGAGGCCGGTTTCCACAATCCCAGGAATTTGGTTCAACGCGATCTCTAGATCACGCGGCTGGTCAATGCGGTCAATATGGACATCCACGATCATATTGCCGGCCTCGGTTGTAAATGGGGCACCGTTTCGCTCCCGGAGTACGACACGACTCTTGGTGAGTGCTTCGATTTCACGCGCCGTACTTCCCCAGCCGAACGTGACCACCTCGATGGGGAGCGGGAATGATCCTCCCAGTATGGGGACTTGTTTCGTATAGTCGACCAATACGATGAACTGCTTGGCCGAGGCCGCGACAATCTTTTCTTTCAGGAGCGCGCCGCCTCCGCCCTTGATAAGATTGAAGCCTGGATCAACCTGATCCGCCCCGTCGATTGCGACATCGATAATCCAGGCGTGGTCCTGATCGATGAGTGGAATGCCCTGCTGCCTAGCCAACTCGGCAGTCTCGCGGGAAGTCGGCACACCTTGCACCTTCATGCCGGCGCGGACCTTTTCCCCCAATGCCGTGACCATATGCTTGGCCGTTGAACCAGTCCCGAGGCCAACTGTCATCCCATCGCGGACGAATTCGACGGCTGTTAACGCCGCCGCTTTCTTCAGGCTGTCGAGGTCCTGATTGCTCGTCATAATGTCGGGCTATCGGCGAGGGCTCCGGCAACGGACGCGGCGCCGAGTAGGGGGGTCTTTTGGTTCATGACGACTTTGACCGGGAACAAAGCCATCAAGCGTGCATAGCGGCCTTTGTTCCTGAAGGCCTTCATGAATGTGCCGTCTTTTAGTTTGGCCAGCAACTTCGGTGCGATGCCGCCGCCCAGATAAACGCCATTGAGTGTCATAGCCTTCAGAGCCAGATTCCCCGCTTCAGCCCCATAGATAGAGGCAAAGAGGTCGAGTGCCTGTGTGGCGATGTCTGCCTGCCCCTTGAGCCC
>DATEPD010000373.1:0-8686 GCA_035273365.1 Nitrospiraceae bacterium
GCTGAAAAAGTCCGCCAGCTTCGTTCTCGCTTCACTCAGAGGCTCAACGTACCGAAGCGTACGTCTCGCCTCTTCGTTCGCTGCGGCCTTGCCGGACGGCCTTTTTGAGCATCCTGCAAGTGTGTTCTCCTCTTGTTCTAAACGTATCGGACATCGTAGTTCTGCTGAGCCAAAATGGATTTTCTGCAGCCGGCTAATCTTTAGTTCGACGTAAAGGATATAGATCATGGCGGATGAAGTCCCTCAAAAGCTGATTCAGATCGGTCCGAAGGGCGGCGCGAAGAAGGACGGGTTCAATCTTGTCACGGAACGAGTCGTCGCGGTGAATCCTGAGGCGAAGCAGCTCGAAGTCGAACTGTTGGCCTACGACGGTAAGACTGTTGTGCTGGATGTTGATGACGAGGCCCTTGAGGAGTTGAAGCGCCTTAAGATAGGAGATGGTGCCACGATCCGCGTCGTCGAAGATGGCGGGCGACGGATCGCCAAGAGCTTTCGGATACGTGCGAAGGATCCCAATGCGGCGCGCGCCGACGCGATGCTCTTGGATCTCAAGGACAGTCACTGGCTCAATCGAAAGTATGCAGCCGAAGTGTTGGGTGAACTCAAAGAAGTTCGCGCCGTCCGGCCGTTGGTCGATGCGTTGGCGGATGAAGTCGGCGATGTTCGGCAACGCGCCTATGATTCATTGATCAAGATCGGCGGCCCAGCGGTGTCGTCGCTCGTGCCCTTGCTGGTTTCGGAAGAAGATGAGCTCAGACAATCCGTGACCGAAATCATCCGTAAAATCGGAAAGCCCGCCGTCGAGCCGTTGGCCACGGCGCTCGCCGAGGCTGACGACCGTCTGAAGACGCGGGTGATGAAGGTGTTGGATCGGATGGGCTATAAGCCGAAAGTCAAGGATGAAGCCAAGGCCGAAGCGCCGCGGCTCACGTAACGCCGCTGTTACGTGGCTGGTGATGAGGGAGCCTTACTCGGTCGCCCGACCGAAATATGACGGAAGCCGAAGCCCGCGACCCGATCCGGCTCATAGACATTGCGTAGGTCGAAGAAGATGGGCTTGCGTAAGAGGGTTTTCAGTCTGTCGAAATCCAGGGTTCGAAACTGGTTCCATTCGGTCATGAGGATTAGCGCGTCTGCTCCCTGTGCCGCGTCATAGGCATCTTTGCAGGGGGTGAGACCTGAAACAATCTGACAGGCCTCTTCTAGAGCAGCGGGATCGTAGGCACGAATGGTGGCACCCTTCTTCATGAGTTCCTGTGCGATGGCCAGGGCTGGCGCATCCCGCAAGTCGTTCGTATTGGGCTTGAAGGACAGTCCCAGCATCGCGAAGGTTTTTCCCTTGAGTTCCCCAACCGCGTTCGTGATTTTTTCAACCATACGCGCTCTTTGCTGTTCGTTGACGAGGGAGGCGGCGCTTGCGATCTGAATAGGATAGCCGACTCGCTCTCCCATCTGTACGAGTGCGGCAAGATCTTTTGGAAAACACGATCCACCAAATCCCGGTCCCGCGTGGAGAAACTTCGATCCGATCCGGTTATCGAGCCCCATCCCTTTCGCCACCATTTGTACATTGGCTCCGACCCGTTCACAGACTGTCGCGATTTCATTAATGAACGATATTTTGGTGGCGAGGAACGCGTTGGAGGCGTATTTAATCATCTCGGCAGTCGGAATGTCGGTCACGACGAACGGAGTTTCGATGAGGTAGAGCGGACGATAGAGATCCTTCATGATCGCAATCGCCTGCTCGCTATCTGCGCCGATGACGACTCGGTTCGGTCGCATGAAATCTTCGATGGCGGATCCTTCACGAAGAAATTCAGGATTGGAGACGATGTCGAACCGGAATTTACCCGATTGATTGGCATCGATCACTTCACGCAGTTTTACCCCGGTTCCCACTGGGACGGTCGATTTGGTGACGATGACCTTATACCCAGTCATGGTTCTGGCGATGCCGCGGCCGACTTCTTCAACGTACGAGAGATCGGCTGATCCGTCCGGTCGCGGTGGGGTTCCAACCGCAATGAAGATGACGAGGGCTTTGTCGACGGCTTTGCCGATGTCGGTGGTAAAACTGATCCGGTTCTCTCGAATTCCTTTGGCAACGAGTTCTGTGATCCCTGGTTCGTAGAAGGGGATATCGCCCTTCTCAAGTCTGGCGATACGTGTGGCGTCGGAATCCATGCAGGTAACGTTGACACCGAACTCCGAAAAACAGGCTCCTGTGACCAATCCGACATAGCCGGTTCCGAGCACACTGATATGCATAGGTCTCTGTCCTCCTGTAGCCAAGACTAATCGAGACCGAGTATAGCAACAGTATCGGGGGTGAGCAACGAAAGTGTAGGATAGCGTATTGACCGAGAAATACCGCTCGTTGACAGGTGCAGGAGGGGTGAGTACTATTTTGTTCTCCCCATTGGACGGATCCTGTCGTATGGCGATTCAGAGCAGACCTATTCAGCGACCTCTCGCAGTGATGATGTGCCGGACCTTGCGCACAATCAGTCCGGACGCCACACTGTTGGAGGCGGCCTGGCAGATGCGTGACGCGAAAGTCGGCGCATTGCTGGTACACGAGGCCGGCCACTACAGTGGTCTCGTCAGCGAATCGGACTTGGTTCGCAAGGGAATGGCCGAATCACGCCCGGCACACGAGACATTGGTTCGTGCCGTCATGAGTCGCCCACTGTTGTCGATCGATCATGCAAGCTCTGCCCACGAGGCGAGCGAGAAGATGGCGGAACATGGGATTCGGCATCTGGCGATTTCTGAAGAGGGACAGATCGTTGGGATCATCTCTGTCCGCGATCTCTTACGCTACTTCAAAAACTGGGGCGATCTGTAATTGTGTGGGTTGGTGTGGCAGGGCCGGATCGCCTTCCTACCCTGTATGATGTTTCCGCATGAGTCTTGTGAACCGGTCGACCCATACCCCTCAATGGTTTCTTCTGATGACGGCGCTGGCGACCGGTACAGTGGTCATGGCGCTCGAAATTGTGGGAAGCCGGCTTTTGGCTCCCGTCTTTGGAAATTCGCTGTTTGTCTGGGGCGCATTGATTGGAGTAATTCTTGCTGCCATGAGCAGCGGATATGCCTTTGGTGGCTGGGTTTCCGACCGATACCCCGGATCGAAGGTGCTAGCAGGTCTGCTACTATTCTCCGGAGCCTGGACCTTTCTGATCGCGTGGCTCGGCCAACCGGTGCTCTTTAAGGTAGCGGCAGCGATTGAGGACCCTCGGTGGGGACCCTGTGTGGCGGCGGCGCTGCTCCTGGGTCCGCCGGCCTTTGGTCTGAGCGGTGTGCTGCCGGCCATGTTGCGGTTGGCTGTATCGGACTTTGAGTATTTCGGGCGGCATACCGGTCGGATGATCGCGCTCTCGACTATGGGGAGCCTGGCTGGAACGTGGGGGACGGCGTTCTTCTTTCTGTCTTGGATTGGCAGCCAGGCGCTTGTCGCGTGGCTCGGTGCCATTCAGGCAGTGCTTGGTTTATGGTGGTTGATCAGGGAGACGACCGTACGACCGCTGGTGATAGGAATGCTCGTGCTCTGCATTGGAGGGTTGGGGGTCGGTGCCTGGTTTCCGATCCAGATATTGCCGGCGCCGGTGTATCAGGAAGATAGCCCGTACCAGCAAGTACGAATTCGCGATGACGACCTGTTCCGCTACCTGATCTTGGATCGGACCTACCACGCGGTCATGTGGAAGGCGGATCCTATCTCCCTGTTTCTTCCTTATAGTCAGTTGATGGTCGCGTCGCTGGCGTTGGTGGCCGAACCAAAACGAGGGCTGATTCTCGGTCACGGCGGTGGATCGCTGGCGAAGTGGCTTGCCCATCAATGGCCTGAACTTGAATTGGATGTGGTTGAGTTCGATCCCGTGGTCGTCCGCATGGCCGAAGAATATTTCTCCTACCAGCGGCCTCCCCAGCACCATGTGCACGTTCGGGATGCCCGAGTCTTTCTGAATTCAACGGATCAGACATACGACCTCATGTGGATCGATGCGTTTGCCCGACACATGATTCCATTTCACCTGACCACGGTGGAATTCTTCGCCGCGTTGCGCGCTCATCTTGCGCCGAACGGTATCTTGGCAGTGAATTTGGCCTCGTCTGGCGAAGGAGGAGATCTGTTGCGGGCGAATGCGGTCATGCAGACTATGAGACAGTCGTTTCCCAACGTCGAGTCCTTTGCGGTCAAGGGGCCATGGAAATCTTCTCCGTCGCGATCGGAAAATCTGGTTTTCTTTGCCGGTTCGCAGCTTAATCAGGATATGTTCTCAACCATCGTCACCAAAGTGAACAGATTGGTTGAGCAGCAGCGTCTTCCATTTGAAGCGATTGCTTTGCTGGGTACCCATCGTGCGAAACCTTGGGAAGCAGGTGTTGTGCTCACTGACAACTATGCGCCGTATGATCTGTTGACAGGGTCCACGGTTCAAGAGGTGCAGCCTGAGACGGGGGTGCGCACTAAATGATTGAAATAATTAAAACGAGCTTGTCGGTGTGAATGTGTGCCTTGCTTGATGGTGGACATCAGAAAAGAGTTAATTGGGTCTTGCTTCCGTTTTCGTTGTGATGCTATCTATAAGGCCGCCTCTCGAAGAGAGTACGTGCTGATACGACATGATCGGCAGAGACAGGGAAGTAGTGGTCAGCAAGGTCTAGGCTACGTGGGCTTGGCGGTAGGTATTCACCAACCTAATCACATCTCTTCTTTTTTCGTAAGGAGGTAGGTCATGGGCAAGACGATGTTGGGGGTCTTCTTCGGCCTCGTGATGGTCGTGGCTGGGGCATCTGCCGCGTTTGCGCTCCAGGCAGGTGGAGTTGAAATCGGAGATTTGGAGACTGGCTCCGTCGTAGGTCAGTCCTTCAAGGAGCTGGATGTCGATGCCCAGCTGTTTGCGGTCGAGATTGGAGACTTAAAGACGTGGTATCCGCCGGTCACGGTCATTGATTTCAAAGTCCGGCCTGGTCGTCCCGTCCTACTGAAGGTGACGAACAAAGCCACTGCTGAGCATGGTTTTGAGATGACCGACGCGACGAATGCTGGCGCTCCAACCGTGATGAAGGCCCAAGTTGTGTTGAAGCCGGGCGAAACCAAGTACATTGGGGTTCCGACCAGCGACATGTTCTATGCCACTCAGGGGAATACATTGACCTATCGCTGTCATCTGCATCCCGGGCATGTCGGGGGTAAGATTATTATGATCAAATAATTGTTCTTGGCGGAGGTGAGTGACCGTCGCCCCTTTTGCGATACCGTGGAAAGGGCGACGGTTTTTTTGCGCAATGAGCAATGGAATTAGTGGCGAAGGGCTGCGCGTGTACTTCTCTCACGCTCGGTGGCCAACTCCTGGCCGAATTAAATACGCCGGATTCATTCGACCTCTCCTACCATACTCCGCAGCGAAAATGGCCCAAGGGCCGCTTCATGGGAAAGCAGAGTCGGGCGGCCATGAAAGTGATAGCCGGAAACAGGAAGGCCCTGCTTCTCTGGTGAGAAGCAGGGCCTTCTATTGCAAGCTCCAAGCGATGATTAGTTGCGTACCCCGCTCCAGACTTTCGCTCCATCAATTTCCTTGTCCGGATTGAGTTTCTTCGCCCTCTCGAGCAGGACTTCCGTCGTTTCTGGATACAGCGGGTCAGATATACAACAATTATCGACTGGGCAGACGGCGGCGCACTGCGGCTCGTCGAAGTGTCCGACACACTCGGTGCAACGGTCGTGCGCGATCACATAAATACTATCGCCCACCCCCTGACCATCGCCGACATGATTGCCTTTCGATTCCGCGTCGCTGCGAGTCTCAAAAATGGCCTCGTTCGGACATTCTGGCAGGCAAGCTCCACAGGAGATACATTCATCGGTAATCAACAACGCCATGACCCTCGCCTCCTTCTCACGACAATAGAAACACACACGGTTGACAAGTTTACCCCGTCACGACCATTATGCGTGACGAGACGTGAACGCCATTCTAGTCCGCCGCTCTTTTCTAAGTCAACAGAACGGCACTTGCTCAGAAGGCCTAGATTCCCTGTGTTACTGGGCCTTTGGGCTCAGGCCATCGCGATAAGTTGTGAGTTAGGGAATATGCTATGGCCACTGTATCGGTGACCGATGGAGGGCAGAAAAAGAAGCGTATCATCACGCTTGTTCTCATGGCGATTTTTTTGATGAGTGCATCGTTCTTTCTCCTCGATCAAAAGGAAGAGACCATCATTATCGTATCCTTTCCCAATGGCCGTGAGCTCGAGACAGAAGTGGCGGATACTCCGGAGAAACTGCTCGTCGGTCTTGCATTTCGAGAGACGTTGCCGGCAAATAGTGGATTGCTTTATATCTTTGAGTCGACTGGCCAGAATCATGTCTGGACGAAGGAGTATCGGTTTCCGGTGGACATGATGTGGATTGATGAAAGCCATCATATTGTGGGGCTTAAGGAAAATGTTGCTCCATGTCGGGAAGCTGACTGCCCCAAATATAGTTCCTCTCCCGAAGCTGTCCGCTATGCGATTCAAACAGCAGCGGGTTTTATCAGGCAGGAAGGGGTCACCATTGGGCAAGAGCTGAAATATACGCTTCGGATGTAACATAAAGCGGAAGCGGGATGCGTGCCAAAACGTATGAGGAAAGGAGTGGGGAGCGCATGCTAGAGGGGTTTCAATCCGTCGCCCTGGTCAACGAATTGCCGCCTGGGCAAGCAAAAGTCGTCATCGTGAACAATCGTGAGATTGCGCTCTTCAATATTGAGGGAAGATATTTTGCGATCCATAATCTTTGTCCCCATGAAGGAGGACCTCTGGGTCAAGGGCGTGTGAAGGGCTTTGTCGTAGCTTGTCCGTGGCACGACTTGGCCTTCGACGTCCGAAACGGGCAAGGGACGGACGGCGGTGGATATTGTGTGGGAAGTTATCATGTGCAGGTGGAAGGCGGGGAGATTTTTGTCGGGCCTCGGCGAAAACCATAATAGCAGGATCACGCAAATGATAAGAAGGAGCGGGTTGCCGCATACACAACGATGAGTGCAATCTCCAGCCACGACCATCATGATAGGGCCACACATTCGGATGGGGCCAAAGTCATTGAGACCACCCTTGAGCAACCCATTCAAATCCATCTTTGGGAAGACAGAACGCGAGGAGAGCTATGGGTCCCAACCTTTGATCCAACAGGGCTCGAGTTGCTGGCCGATGACTACCTTCGCATCGCCGGGAATAATGCGGTCGATAACGGGCAGCGGACGTTTGAGTTTAAAGTGGTTAGGCCGGGAACCCACCGGGTGCTGTTTGAAAAACGCATGGGGTGGAAATTCACCGCCGAAGATCGGCGCGTCTTTGACGTGATGGTCTCCGATGCCTCGTCTCGGAAGAGTATGTAATCGTGCCGAATATGGCCTTCATCAATGGAGCATTCATACCTCTGGGCGAGGCGAAAATCTCGATCGAAGATCGAGGCTTTCAGTTTGGCGATGGGGTCTATGAAGTGATCCGTACCTATAGGGGCCGTCCGTTCGCACTCGAAGCCCATCTAGATCGGCTGGATCGAAGCGCGACGGCGCTTGACCTGACGCAGCCCTATTCCCGCGCTGAATGGACAGACTATATCCTGGAAGGGATTAGACGAGCTGCCTTTCCTGAAGCCAAAATCTACATTCAGCTCAGCCGAGGTGTCGCTCCTCGTGATCATGCCTACCCGGCCGAACTCACACCAACGGTTGTCATGACGATATCTGAATTTCACCCGCTCGATAGGTCAATACAAGAAGTTGGCGTGGACGCAATGACGACTGAGGATATTCGATGGGGGCGTTGCGACATCAAGAGTGTGAATCTTTTGGCAAATGTCCTTGCGCGGCAACAAGTAAAGCAGGCCCAGGTCTTCGAAGCCATTTTGGTGAGGGCGGGATTGGTCACTGAAGGAGCGGTCAGTACCGTCATGGTGGTCCAGGGGGGAACGGTGATGACGGCTCCTGAAGGACCGCACATTCTGTCCGGGGTCACGAGGGCCGTCGTGTTGGATCTGGCTCTGAACGAGGGTGTGCCGATTCAGGAACGCTTTGTCTCTCAGGCAGACCTCTATGGGGCTGATGAAGTTTTTCTCACAGGGACCACGGTCGAGGTCTTGCCTGTCGTCCGTATCGATGGGAAAGTCATTGGAGATGGAAGGCCTGGCCCGATCACCCAACGACTTGCCGCGGGCTTCACAAAGCGGGTTGGCTAGCCCCCTTGCTTTGGCTTAGGTAGCATGCTATGGTCCTCGGGCTGGAAGTGGGCTCAGGCCCACTTTTTTGTTTGATCTCGTGAATGAGCCATCCAAAGATACGGGGCTGGGTGTGTCGGTGAAGGAGTCCCGACCGGTCGTTGATCGCATCAGCGAGGTGGTGTCGCCCATCCTCTGGGCGCTGGGTTTGGAATTGGTTGAGGTCGTGTGTGTGGGGCAAGGGGCGCGGTCAATCGTTCGCGTGTATATCGATAAGTCGGGCGGCGTCACGGTAGATGACTGCGGGCGTGCACACCTCGCGATCAGTCCAGCTCTGGATGTGGCTGATCCTTTCCCTCATACCTATACGTTGGAAGTCTCCTCGCCGGGTCTGGATCGGGCCTTCAAACGGATTCAGGATTATCACCGGGCCTTGGGGAAGCAAGTGAGCGTCAAGCTCAGGCAGCCGATCGA
>DATEPD010000374.1:0-10439 GCA_035273365.1 Nitrospiraceae bacterium
ACGCTTGCCAAAACGATTCCATCCCCCAGTTGAGAGACGTCATCCCTCGCATACAGATTCCTGCGCGCACACGGGGCACCGCGGAGATCTACATCGAGTGGGATGTCGGGTGGGGACTGTCTATGTTAGGGGTTGATACTCTGGCCGAGAATTCTTGGCGCAGTTCGGGTCAGTCGCTGCCTCTCTCTTCAAAACATGAATTTGAAACTGAAGGTTCCCAGGTGGATATGGGCATGATAGTTCCCGTTGACGGTTGGATTGAGGTTGCCGACAACCGTGCGAGTTTCATAGAGCCATTCTTGATAGGCGACATCAAAACCGATGGCCTTAGGCCAGGGCATTGCGCCTTGGTGACCGCCGCACACCATCATGCCTAAAAAGCGCCCACCCTCTTTACATAAGAATCCGGCCCCGATCGAAATGGTGTTGGCTGGAAGTGAGGCGACGGCTGGATTGTACGTCCTGTCTGGAACTGGATCTTCTGTATGTGTGTACCCAAAACGAATCGCCACGTCCCAACGGGGAAGCCAGGTAGGCTCGAGCCATTTGTACTCTGTGCCGATGGCTACGAGCGGCACCGTCTTCCATTGTTGTGGTTGTGGGATGGGGGGGCCTGAGGAGAGATGGACGTCGAGATCACGATTCGACTTCCACCCGACATATTCCACGTCGAGTTCCACTTTCCATTCCCGCTCACTGGTACGGACCGGCCAGATCGCAATGGCTCCGGTATAAATCTGGGGAAGCACGAGGTTGGCGGAAGCATCAGCGACATTCGTCCCGTTGACTAACAACGATCCACTCAACGGCACCACAGCCTGGGTACGATAGACCAGGCCTATGGAGGCCATCGGTTTGCCATCGCTGTTTCTCAGGGGTGTATAGAGCAGGCTGAAATTTGCACCGGCCCCTGTACCTTTGCCGTTGAGTTCGACCGTAGATCCCCCGGCAGCCACTTGTTTCTGCTCGATATGCCCCTGTCCAAGAAAACTGGCGAAGGTATAGATGTCTGCGCCTACCCCGATGGCCAATTGATCATTCAGCTTGTAAGCCACGGTTGGCTTGATATCGATGAGCGGAAGTGCGGCAGAAGTGACGGCCGAATTGAAAGGTCCATCCACCGCATAGCGGGTATTCAGACCAAACGGAGAAGTGAGACCGAGTCCGACCGTCACGTTCGATAGGTTCTTCCATCCAAGAGTTCCCAGGTTCGCACTCACGTATGAAGAGCTCGGTGGGGGGATCGCGATACTTCCTCCAAAGTCTCCTCGACTATTTATGCCGGTCGGGCTCGTGAACTTGATGGATCCCCCAACGAGTGTTGTTCCGCTGAGCACCTGGACCCCGTCCACCTGGGTCAGTCCTGCCGGGTTGTAATGAATGGCCGAGGGATCATCGGCCTGTGCAGCAAAGGCATTCCCCTGCCCTGCGGCAACGGTGCCTTGCGGTTGAAATCGAATAGCCTGAGCCGAAGCCTCTAAATGCTGTAGCAGGAGCCAGACCACGAAGCTGAAGCCGAACAAATAATGCATGCTGGGCGAATGTGTCCTACAATCAACGTGGACCGGTCACCATGGACGGAGGAGGATCCTAGATTTTGTCCGGACAATCAAGGGCTAAATGGAAAATTAGATAGGCCCATATGGGCCTATTCGCTGATATGTTGTATCTCTTTGTCCGACTTGTTGATTTCACAAGCAGTCTCAATTAAACTTTCACCTATATGGGCTCCACTGGTAGAGTTCAGCGATTCTCACCGAGGTTCACAGCGGCATGATACAGCCCCTGCGGCATCAACAAACTGTTTCGGAGGATTCCCTGTGTGGGGAATTCCCCTTTATTCAACGAGGCAGAGCGGAGCATCCTGCTCCACCTTCGACGCAACGAAGTCTTGGTAACGGCCATATCAAGCCCCTACAGCAGCAGAGTCTTGGCAAACAACCGCGCCGCTTCCCTTCGCAGATACTTGAGGACCTGACAAAGAAAGAAATCAAAGATGTCGTTGAGATTCTTCATTACTCGGCGGAAGCAACGACAGGGGATGATGTCTATCAAGTGTTACAGCTTATTCAGCGGGCTGTGGCATGCCCAAAAGTGATCGGCGGGGTCGCGCAGCTCACTGCCACTGGAGGTTTTAAGGAATTCAACAGCGTCATTAACGTCAGCTATTCCAATGACTGGTTGTACACCTACGGCAAGAACGGATATGCCGGCGTCGATCCGGTGTTGCGGTCCCTCTTATCCTCTTTCAAAACCCAAGTGTGGAAACAGACGTACGGTAGGATCAGTTCTCCAAAGCAGCTTGAATTTATCGAGGAAGCTCGCTCGTTCGGGCTGACGCATGGGATTACCACAGGGATGCTCGAACGCGAGAGGGGTTTTGCGACGTTCTTTTCGTTTGCCGGGGGGGACCCAAATGGCACCCAGCGGTTTGCGGGATTGGTAGAATACCTTGTTCCTTCTCTTCACCGGGTTCTTATGGCAAACACTCACACCCCCTTATCCAATCGTGTGAAAGGCCTTTCACCTCGAGAACAAACGGTACTGTTGTGGATGAAGGAAGGGAAAACCAACTGGGAAATCGCTCGAATCGTTGGGGTGACCGAACGCACTGTGCGCTTTCACGTCGAAGGTATTTTCACGAAGCTGGATGCCAGTTCCCGCACACAGGCTGTGGCAGTAGCCATGGAGCATGGCCTGCTTCCGACCGAGTAGGTTACTCGCCTGGTCGCTACTTGAGGATTTTCTTCAATCAGGCCGCCGCCAATTCTCTTCGCCCCTCGCCTAACGCATGCTGATCCTGCTGACTGGTCTGGGGGATGCCAGATGTGCCGAACTGCTCCACGGGATCCCTTGCGAGAAACCCGCTCTTCTCAAATAATGTGGAACCATCTATCGTATTCATCCACTGGAAGAAGGACGGTTGTTTCTGCGGACACGTCTCGTGAAATTGCTTCCAATCCAGAACCGCAGCGATGGAGAGCGCTCCGGCCGGCGGAAGTGAAACGGCTGGGCTAATGGCCTCGCAAGAAAATCCCATTCCGCGGAGCACGCGTAGAAATCGCTTTTCAACCACCATATAGAGATACCGGACTTCATTCTGCATGGACCATTGATACACCCCCTTGAACAGGACCTGCATCAGGCGGATAGACAACCCCTTGTCTGTCAGCGTCGGGTCTAACGCCAGCCTCGTGATCTCTACGGTGTCACGCTCTTTCCTAATTTCACAGTTTGGAAGCAAGCACGGACGGAACTCGCTTTCGATCATGAATGGGTACGGGGGACTTACCATTCGAAACACGCCACGGAGTTTTCGGTCGTCGTCAAAGAGCCCAACCGACGTGGCAAATGCGTCATAGGCATCCACTTCAAGTCCGTCGGCGCTTTTAGCCACCCATTGAAGCCGGTCGGCAAACACCCGGTGCCGCAATTGATACGACGCACTGAGATCTTGCTCAGCTGACAGTGTCTTTACGAGCAATCCGCTTTCCAGAAACTCGATCGGGCGACTCTCCTCTAACACCAGCATAAGTACCTCCTTACCCACCTCGGTGGACTTACTTACCATGCGAAGGAAATGCATCAATTCATGGTGTGGCGTCACCTGGCGCTTCCGCCAGGTGACGGAACGCTGGGCAAGGGCGTAGTAGTAGTAGTGATTTGTCAAATTCAGGAGTCCCTGCGAGCCATGACTCCGTTGATGTTCCGCATCACATACTTGGAGAAAGGGAGTCCAACTGATGAAAGATCGGCGGGGGTTTCAGATTCTCGACGGGTTTCGGCAATTCCCTGGCAAGCTGACGCAACAGCGTGCGTCTCTCGCGCAAGGGATTTCCTACGACACTACTGAATCCCTACCGTTCCTGCTCTGTGAACAGGTCGGAAGCACACTGGCCTCCGCCCTCACAGCGTCCGAGCAACGATTAAGTGCGTTGCTTCACGATCGCAGCCGCATCGGACGGGAACTGCATGATTCTGTGCTGCAAGCGCTCTATGCCATCGCGGTAAGCCTTGCGCAATCCCCTGAGTTGCGCAGGGATGCGCCACCCGCTCTGCCGGGTTCCCACGGTCAGGCGACTGACCAGCTCAACAAGCTCATCCAAGACATCCGACGCATGATCCTGAGCGTGGAATCGGACAATATTGATCCTTTTAGACTGGTCTGCGAGTTACAGGCCCTCGCCCAGACCTGTGAAGAGGTGAGTGGCTTGCGGATTCGTGTGGCGGTTGCACCTGAGGCAGAGGAGATCCTGACCGGCGAAGAAGCACGTGAACTTGTCGCAATTGCTAGGGAGGCCTTGAGTAATTGCGTCCGTCACGCCCGCGCCACGCAGGTCGTCATCGCTCTTCGTCACATCGGCTCACGAGTTCGAATGCGCATTTGCGACAACGGATCAGGCTTCGAAATCGGGCAAGGCCAGCCGAAAGGCCTCGGGTTTGCGCAGATGGAAGTGCGAGTTCGGAAGATCGGTGGTCGCCTGAACATTCAATCAACGGTGGGCCGAGGCACATGCATCACGGCTGACGTGTATCTTGAACCGGTGCTCACGCAGATATGAAACATCGACGCACCCATCTTGTCGCGGCCTCATCCTCGAACGCTCCCGGTCGAAGGGTGCATAGGAGCAGCAAGACCGAGACAACAGGCTTCTCGAAGCCAACCATCCATGTGGGTGGATCAATTGAGGATTGCTATCACACACTATTGGAGACCTCGAGCAGTCCAATCCTCGTTCTCTCGCCCGAATCCATCATTCTGGGATGGAACCGCGAGGCCGAAGTCGTTTCCGGCTGGAAAGCCGACGAAGCGCTGGGTCGCAACTTTGTGGAATTCTGTCTCCAGATGGAGGTGCGTGAGTCGTTCTTGACGAAACTCGCGCAGGTCATTGAAGGAATGGAGGTGAGGGGGTTCGAAAGCCCCCTCCTGACACGTACGGGCTCAAAGACGCTACTCTCCTGGAATATCTCACGGGTCCTGGGAGCTCATCGGGATCTGACGGGGCTCATGGCCATTGGTACTGCCGTCATCCCGGCTACTCAGGTAGAGGAGGAACTTCGGCTCGCCAACGTCCGAGTACGCAGCGAGGCTCATCGAGCGCAGAGGGCTGCAGAAGAAGAGCGCCGCAGAATTGCACGGGAGTTACACGACGAATTCGGGCAGGCCTTGACCGGGTTAAAGTTCGATCTGGCATGGTTCGGCATGAAGCTGACGGAATCATCTGCGCCAACCGGCAGCAGGGATCTGCTGAATAAGGTTCAGGCGATGTCGGGATCGGTCGACGCACTCTTGGCTTCAGTCCGGGCAACAGCGGCAGCCCTGCGTCCTGCGATGCTGGACGATCTCGGATTGGTTCCGGCGTTGGAATGTCTCGCAACGACGTTCCGGCTTCGCACGGGCTCGCACTGCACGCTAGACGTGGCCCCGGCATTGTCATCCATCGTGCTGCCCTCCGAAACGTCTACTGCCTTGTTCCGAATCGCGCAGGAATTGCTGACGAATGTGATGCGTCACGCCGGCGCTTCTCAGGTACACATACGGCTGTACGAGAGCTACGGCCAAGTGATGTTAGAAATGACCGACAACGGCAGGGGAATCCCCCGTGAGAGGATGACCACATCTGATTCCTTTGGGCTTCGGGGAATTCAGGAACGAGCCTCTCTCTTGGGCGGCCACTTTCATATCGTAGGCACATCTGGGGTCGGCACCACGGCCTGCACCTCAGTGCCGGTTGCGGAGTGCTTCGTCCAATGATTGAAACACAGTTGGTCAAAATTCTCGTCATCGACGATCATGAGGTCGTGCGTCGAGGCGTGAAACAGATTCTTGAGGAGAACTTCTTGTACGTCGAGGTCGGAGAAGCCGATACCGGTCAGAAGGGGATTGCCGCAGTGCGGCAGGAGTCTTGGGACCTGGCCATCGTGGATATCAGTCTTCCCGATCAGAATGGGTTGGAGCTCTTGTGCGAGTTACACAGCACAGCGCCGCAACTTCCTCTGGTTGTGTTGAGCCTGCATCCCGAGGAGCAGTATGCCATTCGCGCCTTCCGTGCCGGCGTGATGGCCTATCTCACCAAACACACCGCGCCGGAAGAGCTGGCCAAAGCCGTCAAGCAAGTCTTAAACGGCCGGATGTATGTGACCGCTTCCCTCGCAGAACAGATGGCCGGAAGCCTGAGCAAGAATCCCATTGGTCCCGAACATCACACATTATCTGAGCGGGAATTCGAAGTCCTTGTATTGTTATCCCGGGGCCAGTCTGTCAAACACATCGCACAGTCCCTCAGGCTCAGCATCAAGACCGTCAGTACTTATCGATCACGTCTTCTGGACAAACTTCAACTCTCGACTACTGCAGAATTGATCCGCTATGCCCTCGACCATCATTTGGTTGAATAAGCGCCATGATGAGTCACTTGCGCATGAGTCGTCTGTAAGGCACTGAAAGATTAGGCGTCGGCTGGACCCATTCGTCACTATGTGAGGATCAGTCCGGCGTCGGATTTCTCTTACAGTGCGTGTCTGTTCATCTGATTGTGTATTTCTTGGACCGATAGTAAAGACTATGCACGACTCGAAAGACTGTCACCCCCGGGAAAGCCATCTGATGACCATCGTCCTCGCCGACGCAGATGCCCACTTTCGCCACAAACTCAGGAAGCGCCTTGAGAAAATCACCGGCGTGAACGTCGTGGGAGAATCGTCGGACACGGAAGAAACCACCGCGATGATACTGAACCGCAAACCGGATATCGCCATCCTGAATTCCTCGCTCCGAGATGGCTGTGCGACCGAAGTCCTCCACCACATCAAGCGATTGATGGCCCCGCCAACCATTATCGTCGTCACGGACGACCCCTCGCACGACAGCAAGGCCGACTGCTCTCTGGCAGGGTCCGATTTTCTTTTCGCCAAGGGCACGGAAGACCAGAAAATGATCCATACCGTTCGCCTTCTTTGTGGACCTCACAGCCAGAGCGAAGCGGTGAACTTGCCCATTGCCGCGCTCGATGATTGATTGACGTTCCTCCTCAATCGCTGTCACACATCGCTCATGACTCAGCGCGGTTATTCAAATTGACAGGTCGCTCCTAGCCGACTAGGATAGCGCGCCGTGAGCCATTCCGATCCTTCAGAACTCGCCGCAGTGAGGCACGCCCACTCTGCCGGTAGCCGTATCGAGCACTGGTTTGAAACCATCGTGTTCGCCAGCCGGTGGATTCAAGCTCCACTCTATGGCGGCCTCATCGTGGCCGAGCTGCTCTACGCATACAAATTTCTCATCGAATTGTGGGAGATGATCAGCCACATCAATCAGCAACAAGAAACCGTTTTCATGCTGGGGGTCCTGGGACTGATCGACGTCACCATGGTGGCGAACTTGCTGACGATGGTGATTATCGGTGGCTATGCCACCTTCGTGAGCAAATTGGATTTAGAGGGCCATGCCGATCGACCGGATTGGCTGACCCACATCGACCCTGGCACCATCAAGATTAAGCTTGCAGCCTCACTGATCGGCATTTCCAGCATTCATCTTCTCAAATCGTTCGTCGACATCGAGCATGAAGACCCAGAACACGTCAAATGGAAGATCTTTATTCACATGACATTCCTCGGGTCTGCCATTCTCCTCGCGTGGACTGATAAGATCATGCAGAAAGAACGTAAGCACTGACACAAGATCGATGATATTGGATCAGATAGAGAAGTATCTGATCCATTACTGAACGTGCGAATGCGATACACAGGGTCGTTCGAACATTCAGATAAATCCAAGATTGATTAATACGTCGGCCTTCGACAGGCGTGCTTGCGCGAGATCTTGTGTATCCTGCCTATTGCCAGGCCTGTGTGAGCGTACCTCTGTCATTCCGCCAGTAGGGGGTCCAGGCGAGGGCGACCAGTTTTACAGCGATATTGGCTTTGGTGGGCCTGATCGCAATCGATTCGAACTTTTCGTTCAAGGGATCTGTGGCAGCCGCGAGCGCCTCGCTTTCGGATTTGAATTGAGCTTCGAGCTCTGCCAGTTGCTCCTGAAGCGCCTCGACATTCTGTTCAGCTCTGCCAACGTCTTGGGATTCCTTGAGTGCACGACCGGCTCCTCGAATCGCGGTGGTAGCCCGGCCGATGTTCGTGGCGCTGATTGTCTTGCGACCCAAAAAGGCGCCCAGGATCGATGCACCGACTGAAATGGCGGCTTGCACCTGACTGGATCGAGATTCCGCCTGCTGCCGCTCCTTCATCTGCTCCGCGCGCCTGATGCGATCTTGGAGCGTCGTAATCTTGGGCGCATACTTCTGGCGCAACGACTCAGCTCTCTTATCTCGTTGCTCACGTCCGGATTGCTGGAGCCTCACTCGGAAGTCTCGTTCTAATTCATCGACCGTAGAGACCTCCTTTGTGGCGGGACTCCTGAGCAGATCGACTTTCTGTGTTCGGAACAACCAGCCTCCGAAATCTTTGTTCCAATCGGCATAGCTCTTGGCCTTGCTGGCGCTGGCAGGAAGCGGAAGAAACTGGGCATCCTCCTCAGGCCCCTGCTCCAGATCAGACAGAGAGAGCTCCGCAACCTCTGCATGATCCCAATCGACGGCCACCGCGCCATCAGTAATGGGGGTGAGCACTATTACATCCCGCGTCACATCGATGCCGCTCTTTGTATCGGAAAAGCGTATCTGGGACGATCCTAAGAGCATCGGTACATACACCAGTTCATTTCCTTCTGGGATGGAACCACGGAGAGGCACAAAGTGCTGTGGCACATCCGGCGGTACAATCGGCCGTTGCCGGTGAGCGGTGAGAGGTGAGGAGCGAGAGGAACCGGCCACGATTTCCGCCTCCTTACCCTTCATCCCTGACCCCGTACCGGCTTTTGCCCGGTCCATCAAACTTTTGATCTGCGTTCTCGTAAGAGGTCCGCGCAAGTACGACAGACACCAACGGGTTTCGAACACAACCGGCCCATCTTCGTGCACGTTGTTCATCAAGAAAATTCTGGCACCAAGCCCTGCCAGAGTCTGTTCCATCTGACCTCTGTCGAACGTTTCCCCAGTGCTGGATAACGCCCCTTCCAATCCTTCGAGCATCCTGGCCTTGTCACGCTCCGTCTGCAATCGTCCGATGAACCAGGTGCCGGTATTGGCCAGCCCTTTGTAGTCGAGATCGACCGGATTCTGCGTTGCGAGTACGACGCCCAGACCAAACGCGCGCGCCTGTTTGAGCAGGGTCATCAGGGGCAATTTCGACGGCGGGTTCGCAACCGGAGGGAAGTAACCGAAAATCTCGTCCATATAGAGGAGGGCACGCAGGCTCGTTGTGCCCGATTGTGCCCGCATCCAGCCTACCATCTGGCTGAGCAAGAGTGTCACAAAGAACATGCGTTCGGCGTCGTTTAGGTGCGAGATGGAAAAGATGGCCAGGCGCGGCTTGCCTGCCGGGGTATGGAGGATCGACTGAATATCGAGCGCTTCTCCTTCCAGCCAGGCCTGGAACCCGGGCGCTGCGAGTAGATTATTCAATTTCATCGCCAACGCAAACCGATCTTTTGAGGGGAAAAATGAATCGAGATCCATCACGCCGATCTTGGAGATCGGCGGCGATTGGATGGCTTGAATGAGCTTCGCGAGGTCGAGGTCTTCTTCGTTCCTCCAGATGTGGTCAAATATCGTCGAAAGCAGGATATGCTCCCGGCTCTGGATCGGATCGGGTTCGATGCCGAGCAACCCCAGCAGGCTCGTCACAGTGGTACTGATGCGCTCACGAAACAGCTCCCCATCCTCGCGTACGTCCGCAGCCGGGGCGACGAACGACTTCAAAATGGAGACAGGCAAACCTGCGTTGCTGCCCGGCGTGTAAATGGCGACCTCGGCTGCATCACGAAAACGCTGGATGCGTGCGCCATCCTGCTGCCAACCTCCTAATCCCTTCGCCCATAGCTCGGCCTGTGACTTCGCAAAATCGGCTGGTGACAATCCTTTCTTGCGCGCATCGTCTTCATTGATCCAGGGCTGAAAATCTTCGCCCTTCAGACTCGGAAAGGTCAGCATCAGATTTCCGAGGTCGCCCTTGGGATCAATGATGATGGCGGGAATGTTGTCGATCGCCGCTTCTTCGAGAAGTGAAAGACACAGACCGGTTTTGCCGCTACCGGTCATGCCGACGCAGACAGCATGGGTGACCAAATCCTTTGAGTCGTACAGCAACCAGCCAGGTTTCGGCTGTTTGGCCGCCAAGTCGTAGGGACGTCCGAGATAAAACACCCCGAGCTTCTCGAATTCTTCAGGCGTACCGGTGCCCGCTGATGGAGCAGCCGCCTTTGCCGGTCCCTTCGAATTGGCTGAGTTTTTCACCTTCGATGACATGATCTGTTTCCTTTTCTTCTATCTTCACTCGTAATGCAGCGGCCTGGCTGTTCTTCACTGCGCGCGTGGGACGAG
>DATEPD010000375.1:0-5158 GCA_035273365.1 Nitrospiraceae bacterium
GCTCGCTCAAGGAGCTTCCGCACCGCCAAGGCTTCCTGCATTTCAAACGATTTTTCCATTAACGTGGCATGCTCGATTGCAATGGCGGCCTGATTCGCAATGGCCTGCATCAGCTTCACTTCTTCGGAGGTGAAATGATGCGGCACGGACGTATAGCTGTTGATCACGCCCACTGCTTTATCCCGCACCATCATGGGTACCGACAGAAGGGAGGCGAGACCTTCTTTGGCTGCCAAATCGGGATACATGTAGTCCTTCTCTTTCGTGACATCGGCCACGATGATCGGCCGACGCTCGTGGACTGCCCGCCCGCTGATACTTTGTCCTGTCTTGAGATGCGGCTTACGCCGATACTGCTCGCTCAGGCTTTGAGTGGCGATAATGCGTAACTCCCCGGAGTCGCCGTCCGACAGCATAATGGAACAAATTTTGGAATCCATCATCTGAGCGGTCATTGTCACGATCAGCTGCAGCACATCATCAATGATGCGGCTCGAAGCGACCGTTTCCGATACCTGGGACAATGTCTCCAGTTGTAACGCCTTGCGCGTCATTTGATCATAGAGACGAGCATTTTCGATGGCGCCGCCGACCTGGTTGGCGATTGTGGAGAGCAAGGCCAGTTCATCCTCGCGATAGCGTCGAGCACGCTTATGCTGAACGTTAATGACTCCGATGACCTCTTTCTTGGCCATGATCGGAACGGACACAAAGGCGTGATATCGGTCTTCTGGCAAGGTGTTGAAGAATTTAAAGCGAGAATCCTCACTCGCATTGTTCGGGATGACCACTCGTGTCCGCTCACGCGCCACCCACCCGGTGATACCCTCTCCCAGTCCGATTGTAATTCGTCCGATGAGTTTCGGATGAGGATTCTTGGAGGCCCGAAGAATCAGCTCGTCACGGCCGTCCGACAGAAGGTATAGGAGGCAGGCATCGGCCTTGGTGACCTCGACAACAACGTCGACAATGTGCTTGAGGACGGCCTCCAAATCCAGCGTGTTCGTGATCGATTCGCTGATCCGGTGCAGGACGTTCACTTCGCGCGTTTTCTCGCGTAACGCCTGCTCCATGTTGGCCACAGATCTTGGTTTGGAGTTGACCGTCATGCGTTTGACTTCCGGTAAGAGCGCACAACCCTTCCGCCCGATGATGCCCGCTGTGCGTCTGCATACCACCGTTGAAACACGTGTCTCTCCATCGGCGCTATTCGTACCTGTCCAATCTTTTCGGGCCAGACGCCGACCACTTTCCCCCTCGAAACTTTCTTGTCATGAAGCATGGACTGCCATACTGTTGCCGACGGCCAGTCAGGCATGCTGTCGTCAAGGCCGGCTGCTTTTACCAGATGTCGGATTCGTTCGACGACCGAGCGGTCGCACATGCCTTGGTAACACGCCAGGTCTGCCTCCTGGACCAACCCTATGCCAACGGCTTCTCCATGAATCAGTGAATGGTAACCGCCAAGAGCTTCAAAGGCGTGCCCAAGGGTGTGACCGTAATTGAGGATTCTCCGGAAATCCGATTCGCGCTCGTCCGCGGCCACCACTTGTGCCTTAATCTCGCAGGAACGCTTAATGACAGCAGCCACAGCGTCCGGTTGACGTCGTTGTAAGGCCGGCATCGCTCGTTCGAGAAAGTCGAAAAAGAGCTCGTCCGCAATAATGCCATACTTAATGACCTCGGCGAGTCCGGCCTTCCACTCGCGGGTCGGAAGCGTCTTAAGCGTTTCCGGATCGACCCAGACCGCTTGAGGCTGATGAAAGGCCCCGATCAAATTTTTTCCGAGCGCATGATCAACACCTGTCTTTCCGCCGACACTCGAATCCACCTGTGCCACGAGGGTTGTCGGTATCTGAATAAATGGGATGCCCCGCTGATAAATCGCCGCGGCAAATCCTGTGAGATCTCCAACGACTCCGCCGCCGAAAGCCAATAACAACGATTGCCGCTCGAATCGGTGGCTTGCCATGATATCGAGCATATGCTCAATGGAGCTGAGTGTCTTGGACGATTCACCGGGCGGAAGCAGAATAGGTACAGGTTTTATACCGATTCTTGACAGAGAATGCTTGACAGTTTTGGCATAGTGCCTCGCGACGTTGCGGTCCATCACAAGACCCACTTGTCCTTGCACGCTCAGCCGCTTCAGGCGCCCCGCGACCTGTCTTAAGAGACCAGGTTGAATCACAATGTCATAGCTTCGTTCTCCAAGAGACACTGTTACGTTGCCTTTGGAGGTCACGGGATTCCTGACAGCGGACAGGCTGGGTCTTACCATGATGGGCGCGGGAATCGTAACATAGCCCTGGAGAAACTAAAAGGATCGAAAGGAGCGGAGGCGGCGTGTAACACAAGGGCACTGTGATGATCGCATCACAGTGCCCTTGGTGAAAACTGCCCCCTACAGCGAACGTTATGTCTTTACGATACCCGGTGTGAGAAAAATGAGCAGCTCTTGCTTCGAGACCGACTCCGACTTGTTCTTAAACAACCAGCCCAGCACTGGGATACGGGAAAGATAGGGGATACCCTGGACGTTGTTATTTTGTGTATCGACGAACACTCCGCCGATCACCATGGTCTCTCCATCACGGACGATCACCTGCGTGGTCGCCTCACGACGATCGATGCTGGGACCCGCCGGATTACTGCGAGCACCGACCGCATTTCGAGTGGCTCTCACACGAAGAAGAATCGTCTTCCCGATTTCTTTGGGATCGCGCGACGTAATTTGCGGCGTGACGTTGAGCTCCAAATTCGCATCCACAAACGTCGTTTGCGTTCCCTGTAACGAAGTGGTTTGAAATGGGATGGATTCACCCTGAGATATTTTTGCCTCGCGCTTATCTAACGTCGTGATCTTCGGGGCTGCGATCACCTTGGTCAACCCGAGCAACTCGCCGGCCGACAAACGCATATCCAACCCAAATCCATCCGCAAGCTTACCAAACGTCCATCCCACAGCCGGAACGGCAGGCAACCCACCGACCTGTGCCGGCAAGTTGACCAAGAAATCGCGTGTGATGGTTTGACTTCCGGTCCCGGCAGCAGCTGCAAAGGGACCGGTAACATTTCCCACCAAGCTGAAGTTGTTGCTTCCAAAGTTAGAATCTTTCACGCCCCATTGGATCCCCAAGCCTCTGGCATAAACTGTGTCCGCTTGAACGATGCGGGCTTCAATCTGGACTTGGGGCACTTCAAGATCGAGGCCATCGACTAACTGCCTCATGACCGCCAACTTGGATTCAGTCTCTCTCACGATGAGAGCATTGCTTCCTTGGCTCACATTCATGACGCCACGGGGACTCAAATACTGTCTCAATGCGGTCTGTAATTCCTGGGCTTGCAGATTCTTGATGTAAAACACTCGATCCACAAGTTCTTCAGCCTTGGTCTTCGAGTCCTTTGCTCTGGCCTCTTCATCCTGTTGCTTGGCAATGTTTGCCAGTGTGTCGACCCAGACGATCGTCCCTTGCCGAATCATGCCTAGGCCATTCATTTTCAATAGCATATCCAAAGCCTGATCCCAGGGCACACTCACCAATTTCATCGTCACTTTTGCCTTAACACCCTCACCCACCACAATGTTGAATCCACTCACCTCTGCGATCAACCTGAGAATGTTCGTAATATCGGCTTGCTGAAAGTCGAGAGAAATTCGCCTTCCGGCAAAATGTGTTTGTCCTGCGATCACGTCATCGGACCGGTTATCTTTTTCGGACGGGCTCCCATCCGCCGTCATTTGTACAGAGGTTACCTTGAATTTCGCTGGCATAGCCAACTTCGCGGCTCGCGAAGAACGCTGATAAACAGCCTTGGACGGAACAGCTGACGGTAATGGGGCTACGATAGGCGCAGGGGACTCTTGTGCCACGGCATCGTGTTCCGAGGGTTGCAGCGTCACTAATACTTGCCGTCCCGTTTGTCTGACGGAATACGACGGGTGCTCCAGCACATCGAATACCAATCGAACTTTGTCAGCATGATGTCCCACTCGAATTTTCTTCAATAGCTGGTGGTCCGTCCGCATCGTAGACTTTCTCAGCGCAGATGCCACGGCGGGCAAGTCTACAATCAACCGAGAATCATCCAGCATCTTCGCTTCGGGAAAGAGCTTGCCATCCCCCACAATATGGATGGTCACCTGATTTCCGTCCGGATGAATCTCGATGTCGGTGACGGATTGGGCAGGCACCTCTAGAAGGTCTTCCTGTATGCCAACGGGTTCCTTTGGTCCGGGCGTGTCTCCAGCATCTATGGGCACCGTGACGTCAGCCTGCGCGCTGAGAGCCAAACTGAATAGCGCAGCAACTGCTGCAAGACGCACAGTGGAGATGCATGTGTGTGTGCCCAACAATAGTGGTTTCATTCTAAGCCCTCTTTAGGATGTAGGAGCTTCACGTACTCCCGCTCCTGCTTCTTGCCATACACATCTGTAAAACGCTCTTGGACGATGATGCCTCGCTCTGTAATCGCGCTGACCACTCCATTGTTCTGCCCGACTCTTGTCCCTCGCCGAACCGTATAGCCATTACCTTCCGGTGTTTGCACCATGGCCGTGTATCCATACGCTCCCCAGACAATCGCAATCAAATTGAGTTCCGTCAACGCGACTCGTTGGAGCGGAGGAAGGTGTGCATCCAGCTTTCCCAGTTGCAACTCTTGGACGACGGGGGCAAAAGGGTCCCGACGTCCGGACGGGTCATACCCTGTCACTCCGGTCTCGGCGGCCGGCGCTTCAAGGGGAAATGCGGCCATAGTGTCGGGAGAGGGCACATCCGTTGCCGAAAGCGGCCTTGTTGGTTCAGGCACAGATGACATTTTAATGGAATCTTGTCTCATTGGACTCATCTGCTTAGCCACGAGGACGGTACCCGCTTCAAGAATTCCACTTCCCGAATACCAACATAAACTGGCCGCCACACTTACGACATAAGCATACTTGTGTATCCGTTTTTGCATCATATGAAACCTATTTGCTCGCTTGGACTGGCTTCGCCCCGGATGACGTCGGCATTGCAGTAGCCGGCTTTTCTTGCGGAGCTGCGTAGGCGACAAGCTCGAACGTCGTTTGGGAAACGATGCGCCCCTGCTCGGTTTTTGGTGATCCCATTTTGAGACCTGAAACCGTAAGGATGCGCGGGAGCCGATTGAT
>DATEPD010000376.1:0-2104 GCA_035273365.1 Nitrospiraceae bacterium
TTCCCAGGTCCGCGACCGTTTCCAACGGCTCCCCGATCAGGTGGGAAAATCCCACACCAACAGAACACACGATTACGCACGTTGGTTGCCTGGAGAACGGTGATGGCTGCGCCTTCGATTCAGGCATCGTGCTCCCCAACGATACGTACACCCATCCCGGTCTGGCGCCAGGCAAGTATCAGTATATGTGCCGCATCCATCCGATCATGCACGGGACGATTATCGTCACCGAGGCAGACCCGGGCCCTTCACAACTGTAGTCCCGCCTGCGCCGTAGGCTGTTGCAGAAAAAGCGCACGCTCGTGTAGGCTTCACCGGCTAACGTCTCACGATCAGGATGAAGCCCGCTGTTGCCGTTCACGAGCCTCGTCATCTCACGGGAGAAGTCCTCGATCTCCTGGCCTGGCACACCCCCGACTTAGTCGCCTATCAGCATCATTCCGACGAATGGTGGTTTGCGCCCCTCGATGACAATCTCCCAATCGTGCGATTGAACAGAACGGGTCTCGAGATGCTCAAGGCCATGAACGGCCACACCACCGTCCGTGCCTTGGTGGAACGGTATGCCGGAAAAGTCTGCGGGCCCGATGGCCAGCCGGGACAGTGGCAT
This sequence comes from Nitrospiraceae bacterium, assembly GCA_035273365.1. Taxonomy (GTDB): domain Bacteria; phylum Nitrospirota; class Nitrospiria; order Nitrospirales; family Nitrospiraceae; genus Palsa-1315. The sequence goes on from DATEPD010000376.1 coordinate 611, forward strand.
TTGGAACGCTGGGCCCTCCCCAATTATTCGCTCTGTTACTACGGTGCGGAGCCACCCGGCGGCCATCGGCACAAGGCCAAATGGGATGTGCTGCTGCAGCAGATTCGGGAGGGTTGGTCGGGACAACCCGGCTTTGAAGGTGAAGAGCACCTTCAGGATTTCCACGTGCATGAACTCGAAGACAGCACCGAGGATGATGGCCATTTCGATCTGATCGAAACGACGGTCTCACACCTCTTTCGTGAACCCACCGAAGTGTTGAATGGACTGAGCTACGGCCGGTTGCTCATGCAGAAATTCCGGCGTCTCGGCTGGTTCAATCCGAAGCCGCACATCGTCGTTGAAGTAGGGGGCGGGCTCGGCTATGTCGGCCGGGAACTCGGGAAGGAGCTGCTCCCTTTCGAAAAGCAGAGCATCCGATATTGTTCAGTGGATATCACGAAGCCCTTTCTCAGATTACAAGTCGCCCGCGCAAAAGCCGGCGGGTGGCCTTGCAGCGGCACCCAAGCTAATGCGGAATGGCTGCCCTTCAAGGACAATTCGGTGGATCTGGTCCTTGATAACGAGAACATGGCCGACATGACGCCGGTCAAACTGGCAAAGCAGGAATTGCAGTCCGGAACCGGCGCCACTCCCCAACATCAAGAAGCGCTGGATTGGATCAGGCGGGTGCGTCTGCCACTTGGCGAGGACTTGCCCGACGAGGTCATCTTCAATTTAGGTCCGTTTCGGTTCGTCGCCGAGCTGTGGCGCGTGCTTAAACCCGGCGGACGAGCCTTCCTGACCGAATTTGGAATCGAAGATGGTTGGCCGGCGCCGGTGAAGCTGCCGGGGCATACAGAGTATGAAGTCCAGTACAGCCATCTGCGGCAGGCCGTCCGCTGGCTCGGCTTTCAGGAACAGTATCTATCGCTCCCGCAATTCTTGACGATGAAGCCCGATAGCAAGGTCTTGTGCACCGGCGCCGCGTATACAATCCAACGGTTTTGCCAGGCGATGAACAAACCGTTCAGCGTTCGTGCCTATACGGAGAACGAGCTCAAACAGACGCTCGGCGATCTTCTTCCGAAGTTCCAAGGCACTCACTATCATGACGTCGCGGATCCTGCCTGGTTTGGGCTCACTGACTTTAAGGTATTGTTGCTGGAAAAACCCGGAGGGGCACCGAGGCCGACGTTCACCGAGAGTAAAGGCTATCGTTGGTACAGTCAGCGGTAATGCCAACGAGGCCGTCCCTGCCGGCATGCCACGAGGGCAAGCGTACGGATTGGAAACCTCATCGGCTCATGGCCAAGTGAATCAACAGTCCTTCACGTAGTCCCAGATCACTGACAAGACATTCCCGCTCTCCCAATATTTCCATGACCGTCCGAAGGATGATCGCACCGGCAGCGATGACGTCTTCGCGATTTGCTTCCAGCCCAGGCATACCGACTCGCGCAGATTTTGTGCGCGTCAACAATTGCTGCTCAAGATCGGCGATCGTTTCCAAGC
>DATEPD010000377.1:0-12761 GCA_035273365.1 Nitrospiraceae bacterium
CAAGATGCCTGAACCTTAACCTAAGAGAATAGGGAGTATTGTTGTGCAGAGGGTATATTGGGTTGTTCAGATGTGCATGTTCGTGGTGTGTCTCTGGCCGGCAGCCGCGTATGCGGCAGCCGGTGACGAGGCGACGCATGAGACAGACCACAGCGAAGATGTACTGGAGTTGCCCGAGGTCCATGTCCATGGCCTGCCGCTCAACAAGGATCAACAGCTAGGACCGGTTCCCAAATCAACACCCTGGCCGTCTATTCCGCCAGGATTGGACGGGAAAGAACTCGATGATTGGATGAAAGTGCGCATGTTGGTCTCCAAGGGTGCGAGGGTGACAGTAGTAGTCTTGGCGCCAGCCAAGCATCGGGAGCTCACAATCGCTGGCATAGCTGCGTTGAATAAATGGACCTTCGAGCCTCAGCTAAAAGGTGACGAGCCGATAGATGGAGAACTCACCGTGCGCATCCACTTTCGCACGCGCTGATAACACAAGAGCCGATGGGTAATGGCGCATAGCAGAGAGCACGGCCCAAACCTCACTCTCAACAACGAGATAGACTAGACAGACGAGACAGACCAGACAGACCGTTTTGAGCTTGACGGTTGACGAATGACGGGTGACACTTTATCGTCACCCACATGAGTTGGGACGAATCTCTCTTTCGCGCCATCAATGGGTTTGCCGGACAGTCGGCTTGGATAGACGGATTGGCGCTTAATCTTTCCCGATCAAGTCTGTTATGGGTTCCCGGCATCCTCCTCGCCGCCTTTTGGTTCTGGTGGTCCAGACGGGAAGCCCTTTTGGGGGCTCCGGCCTTGGCTGCGACAATTGGGATTGCCGATTTCCTTGGGGCGCGGTTAAAAGACTTGATCGAACGGCCCCGCCCCTGTGCGTCACTGCTGGATATTCAGCATGTGGAAGACGCCTGCGGAAAGGTGTTCAGCTTTCCCTCAAACCACGCGATCAATACGGCGGTCGCCGCTGCGTTCTTGCAGGTCCTCTATCCTCGCTCAGGCTGGGTGAGTTGGCCACTGGTCGGATTAATCGGTCTGTCGCGTGTGTATATCGGCGCCCACTACTTCACAGACGTGTTGGGAGGGTGGGTCATCGGCGGACTGTTCGGAGCCGGTGTCGCGTGGCTGGTTCTGCGCTATGCTCGCGAGCGTACCTCACGCGAAAATCCTGCGGTCTAACTCCTCGTGTTTTCTTGGTTCTCGAGACAGCGCAAGAGTTCTGCTTGGCAACGCTCCTGGTCGTAGCCTCGTCCGATTAATACGATCGCGTGGCTTGGTTCATCGAGCAATGTGATAGGCGTAATGTTTGCGTTGCCCGGAGGGGCATATTGAAATTCTTGGAGTTCCGGCCCCTTGGCGAAGCGGAAGAAACCTTTTGCCCGTTCGAGCTCAGGGGGCAGGGTTTTCATCCAGCGCAGGAATCGCTCAAAGTTCAACGGGCCTGGCAGCCGAACCGTCGTGGCGATTGGGTGATACGATGCCCGTGCGTTCGCCGCCGATGATCGCGGAACTCCGAACTCCACATTCACCATTGGCGCCGGAGATTTAGGTGTTATCGGTTCTAGCAGCGATGAAGGGTCGACCCGGGCATGGCTGGTTTCCCAGATCCGAGCGTAGGCATTCTGGTCGATGATCGAGGTTTTGAACCCCTCCCAATGCCCCGGAACATAGAGGTCTCGCTTATTGAGAATGAGTTCGTCGGCGCAGCGAATCGCCTGCCTGGTCACGAATCCTCCCATACTCTCCCGGTCTGTCGGGATCGGATGTAGTAACGCGATGACTTTTTCTAAGTGCGTAAGCCGTGCCGTGTAGAGATCGGTGACGCCATCAATAACTTCGGCCGGATCGGCCATGCCGGAACATTCCAGGATGATCACATCCGATTCATAGTCTCGCACGAGTTGGGCAATCCCCCAGGACAGGTCTTCTTTCGTATCGCAGCAGACGCAGCCGCCGGCCAGGTTCAATACTTGTTCGGCGATGGTGCCTGCGCGTGGCCCGTCGATGCTCACCTCGCCCGCTTCGTTCATCAACACACCGGCCCGCCTACCCTGCCTCTTCCAATGTTCAAGCAGCCGCATCAGGAGTGTGGTTTTTCCTGCGCCGAGGGAGCCGCAGAGAATATAAAAGGGGATCGGTGTCGTGGTCATTGTGTCAAGCTGCATTATTCAAGCGAGATGGGCGAGACTGGCGGGAAAAGCGCGACTCGACTAGAAGTTCGGGCCTCTCCCCCGTCTCGCTCGCCCCGCTTTTCTCGCAAGTCTCGCACGTTTAATGGTGCACATGTGCGAGGTCCTCATCCTGGTGCTGCTTGGCCAGCGTGGTGAGATCGCAATGGATCTCGTCGGCGTGGCAACAGGTGGTTCCCATCTGAATCGTCAGATGCTTGATGCCGAAGTCTGTGCTGACCCGGGTGCGGATGGCCTGGAGAAGGTCGTTGGTCAATGCCGAGTCGTCTCCATCGACGAGGATATGACAGGTCATCATAATCAAGCGAGGTTCGACCGCCCAAATATGGAGGTCATGGACGTTTTTCACGCCGGGGATTGCCTCGATGGCAGCAGCCACATGTGAGGCGCTGATCTTCGGTGGAGTCGATTCCAACAAGACATCCAGCGATTCCTTAAACAACGGCCAGGCCCCTTTTGCAATGGCTATGACGACCAGCAAACTGATCAGGGGGTCCAGAACGGTCCATCCGGTGAATAATATGGCGGCGCCGCTGATCACGACACCCAGGGAGACCCAGGCATCGCCCAGCATGTGCCAGAAGGCGCTCCGGATATTGAGATCATCCTTGGCTCCGTGCTGCAACAGGAGCGCGATACCTAGATTGGCCGCGAAACTTAGGGCGGCGATCACCATGACCCAGCCGCCGTCCACCGGTATGGGCTGCATCAGCCGCTTGAATGCCACGACTGCAATACCGAGGGCCGTGAGCAGTAGGATAAACGAATTCAAGAACGCCGCAATGATGCCGGCTCGATGGTACCCAAATGTTCTGGCTTCTGTGGCAGGCCTGGCAGTGAGGAGATGGGCATAGAGGGCTAGAAAGAGCGCCCCCTGGTCGACGAAGTTATGGCCCGCATCGCTCATGAGACCGATGCTGTCGAGGATCCATCCACCGATGAACTCAGCAACGATCACTGCCGCATTCAACGCCAGGGCGAGAGACAGACGGGAGCGGAGATGTTCGTAGGAGGCCAAGGTAGCCATTGATTATAGTGTCGCACGCCTTTCGCATCCCGGCAAGCCTTCAGGTGGATGAGCTGTAAGCCCCCAATCGCTGTATCAGTAGACGGTATTGAGAATCAAGCGGCGAGACTTTCTTGGCAACTTTCAGAGATCTTATTTGGATAGGTTGGGATTATGGTAGTTCGTGTGGAAGGCATAGGCGAAGAACTTCCAGCAGGATGCTCAAAAAGGTCCTTCAGCGAGGCCGCAGGCGGAGCAAGAACCGGAGGCGTACCCTCCCGGGTACGTTGAGGATTCTTGCGAGCTGAGAACGAAGCTGGAGGCCTTTTTCAGCATCCTGTTAGGGTGTGATCGGTACGAACTCCAGGAAATATTGGCGTGGCAGGAAGGTGTGTTCTCGAACGAGCCGGTAACCAGCTTTGGTCAGTTCAGCAATCACCGTGTCCCGAGGGACCAGGTGATGTTTCGGAAAACCGAGGTCACCCGAGCGCTCGTCGTTGTAGAAGTCAATGATGGCGATGCGGCCACCGGGTTTCAGCGACGATTTGGCATCGGAAAAGGATTTCGCGCGTTCTTCGAGATGATGATAGGTGTTGCACAGAAAAAGGAGATCGATTGATTCATAGGGAAGTTTCGGATTGTCAGGCCGCGCCAAGATGAATTCAGCCGTATAGGATCGATGCATATGGACGACGCTCTCTTCGGTATACTTCAACATCTCGGGTTCCACATCGACCGCATAGACCTTGCCTGTCTCGGTCACCGCTTCAATAAGTCGTCGAGTGAAATAGCCGGATCCGGAGCCGAGGTCGGCCACGGCCAGGCCCGGCTTCAGATTGAGGGCCTCAATCACCTGCCTGGGTTTCTGATACTGATCTCGTTCTTCGCTATCGAGATGCTCAAGATATTGCTTAATGTCAGCCGGCCGGCGATGGGCCTGATGGTCTTCTGCGGCAAAGACTGTCACCGACAGCAAACAGCAAGTCATAGCAAGGGACAGTAGATGACGCATCATCGTGTGTGTGGCTTGAGCTGTTCGTTGAGCACAGGATATTTCGCGTTCCCCACACCGACATTTCCGCTTGAGGGATCGACTGCGATGACGCGGAGGGTGATCCCGTCCGGCGCATCATTCGGAAGGGGAACGAAGAGCGGTGCTTCAAAACTGGCGTGGTCGTTATTGTAGAACATCTGCAGCCGCTCGAGCACGCGATTGCCGATCAGCACTTCGCCGTAGATCTGTATCTTTCGGGAGTCCCAGTCCCCATGGGGACGGACCAGCGCTCCGGACAATGTTCGAATTGATGCACGCAGGATCACATCGTCTTTCGCGATCAACGGTTCGCCTGATTTCGGATGTTCAATCTGCACGATGTATCCGTAGAGATGAAGAACAATCCCGTCGTTGGTCATGTCCTGCCCGGGAACGAGCCACACGGTGGTCGAGACGCGTTGGGATGACGTGGGATGCGCGAGTGGTCCTTCTGCCGCAATGTCCACGAGAATCGGGTGGGTCAACTTCAAAGTGGTCGTGAAGGCAGCGGAGGCGCGCGAACTATACAACGGCTCCCCCATCATGCGGGGTGTGCGCATGATCTGATTCTGATCGCCCGCGTCACCCTGTTGCAGGCCGGAGGCGAGGATTTTCCCGCTGGCGATGTCTGTAATGGTGACGCGAGCCCCGCCCATGTCCTTTCCCAGCACCATCGATCCATGCGCTACGACCCGGACGAGAATCGTCGTGGGCTTCGGTTCGTTCAGGTGCTGGTTCGGTGGCGAAATTGTTTCAGCCGGGATGGCGAGGCAGGGCAGGGGAATCAGGAAGATCAACAGGAGGGAAAGAAGACGGGACCTCATACTGACGTTGTTCATTTCACTTTGGTACCGGGATCGACTTCTTCAAAGATAGTGACCAGCCCACGGACTTCGCTGTCCCCTGCGGCCAGGACCATGCCTTGCGATTCGATGCCCATGAGCTTCGCCGGTTTGAGGTTTGCCACAATGATGATTGTCTTGCCGATCAAGGCTTCCGGCTCATATTTTTTGCCGATGCCGGCAACGATCTGCCGTTGCTCCGCCCCCTCTCCAAGGCTCACTTGAAGCTTGAGTAACTTCTCTGACTTTGGGACACGTTCGGCGCTGATCACCTTGGCGGTCTTGAGCTGAATCTTCATGAACTCATCGATGGTTATCTGCACGGGAGCGGCTGGTGCGGAAGCTGCAGAAGCCGTTGCGGTCCCTGTCGATACTGTGGTTGTGGGTGGCTGGGAAGGTGTCGTTGTGTCACTCACGGGTTTGGCTCCTTGTGCTTTCGATTCGATTCGGGGAAACAACGACGTTCCTTTATAGATAGTGGTGCCTGGTGCAAGGCTCCCCCACTCCACGCGGTGTTTCAGAATCGGAGAGTTGAAATCTATGGAGAGACCGAGTTGGTGACTCATGGTCTGCGCACTCGCTGGCATGAACGCATAAGTTGCTAGGCTTAAACATCGTAAAGTCTCAGCCATGTAATAAAGGACAGTGCTAAGTTGATCCGCGTCGCTCTCATTCTTAGCAAGGGTCCAGGGGGCGGTTTTATCGACGTACTGGTTTGCAATCTGTACGACCTGCCAAATCGCTTCTAGTGCTCTGTTGAATTCAAGTTGTTCGAGATGACGTGGCAACAGGTCGTTGAGAAGGGTGACCGTCGCTTGCTGCAGGTCACGCTCAGCTGCTCCAATTTCCCCTGAAGCAGGCACCCGTCCTGCTTGAGTGCGTTCGATGAGAGTCAGTGTACGGCTTAGGAGATTCCCCAGTCCATTGGCTAGATCACTATTGATGCGGGTGATCATCGCCCCTTGGGAAAAGTCACCATCTTGGCCAAATGGGACTTCCCTCAGAAGGAAATAGCGAAATGCATCGGCGCCATACTTGTCGATCATCTTGTTCGGATCGACCACGTTGCCGCGGCTCTTTGACATCTTCTCGCCGTCCACCGTCCACCAACCATGCGCGAAAATCATTTCTGGCAAGGGTAGGTTCAATGCCATCAGCATGGTTGACCAATAGACTGCGTGGGTGGTGAGGATGTCCTTTCCGACCAGATGGACTGATGCTGGCCAGTATCGATTCTGCGACGGAGCCTTGGGGAGATAGTCCAATGCCGAGATGTAATTCACGAGGGCATCGAACCACACATACGTGACGTAGTGTTTGTCGAACGGCAACTCAATACCCCAGGAGAGTCTGGATTTGGGTCGTGAGATCGAAAGGTCGCTGAGCTTCTGGGTGGTGAGAAATCCCAGGACTTCATTGCAGCGTGACTCAGGACGGATGAAGTTCGGGTGTTGCTTGATGTGTTCGACCAGGCGATCTTGATACTGGCCCATTTTGAAAAAGTAGTTGTGCTCACTGAGCTTCTCGACTGGCCGTTTGCAGTCAGGACAGAGGCCGCCGTCGACATCTTTCTCCGTCCAAAACCGCTCGTCATACGTGCAGTACCAGCCAGTGTAATCATCTTTATAAATGAGTCCCTTATCATAAAGATATTGAAGGTATCGTTGGACAGTAAACTTGTGTGGAGGATCTGTCGTTCTGATAAAAGCGTCGTTAGAAATGTTGAGACGTGTCCAAAGAGTTTGGAACTGCGGTGCCAGCTTGTCGCAATACGCTTGCGGGTCAATACCGGTTTTGGCCGCAGCCTGTTGAACTTTTTGCCCATGTTCATCGAGCCCGGTGAGAAAGAAGACGTCGCGGCCTCGCAGGCGCCAGTACCGAGCGAACACGTCGGCGGCGATCGTGGTGTAGGCGTGTCCGATATGCGGCACGTCGTTCACGTAATAGATCGGGGTCGTGATGTAAAAGGTGTTCTGGTTACTCATGCGGTGTGAGAAAAGATACCAGGTAATAAACGGCGATAGCTAGGAGCCTGTCCGACATTGCCCTTCGTGACGAGGCGAAGGAAGTGCGGCGAGCTGCGAGGCCGCAGGCCCGGAAAAACCGGAGGTGTATTCGCTGGAATACATTGAGGATTTTTTCGGGTCGAGAACGACGCAGATGGCTGCAGATCGTTCGCCGCAGTAGAAAGGGCAATGTCGGACAGGCTCCTAGATGGGTTGTGGGATAGGTGACGCGGTTACCGCGTCGCGCAGGCGGAGCAAGGTCATTTCCAGCGCCATGTGAAGATTGAGATGCCTCGTGGCGCGCTGCTCGGTCATCTCAATCTCACGGAGCAGGTCCAACAGCAAATCCGTGTTGGCCTGCTGCGCGTAGGCCTCCAGTGTCGCGAGATCATCGATGTAGAGCAACTGGTCGCGATCTCCTCGGACCTGAAGCAACACGAGGTCGCGGATCCACCGAGCCAGCCAGGCCAGCATGTCTTGTGCACGATCGGCCTTCGCGATCGCTTCCGCTGAGGACAGAATTGACCCGATCGATTGCAAGGATTCGGGGCGGACTAGGTCCATGAGTTCCTGTTGGCGCGCGCGCGTATCTTTGAGATTTGCGTTGAGAGCTTCTCCGATACGGCCTTCGCTGATGATGGCGAGAAATCGCGCCTCTGCGGGAGGGAGTTCGCGCTTCAAGATGAGCGCGGCTTCCACCTGTGTGCGCGCCGGTGTCGTAAAGCGCAGGGCCTGACAGCGTGACCGGATGGTTGCCGGGAGGGCTGCCAGGCGACTCGAGATCACGAGAAAGAGACTATGCGCTGGCGGCTCTTCCAACGTTTTCAACAGCGCGTTGGCTGCGCCGATCGTCATGCGGTCGGCATTATCGATCAGACAAATTTTTCGTTCTCCAATGAGCGGGCGATACATAATCTGGTGCTCGATCTCGCGGACTTGCTCGATCTTGATTTGCTGCGAGGCCTGTTCCGGATCCGGTTCGATGATAAAAAAATCCGGATGCGTGCGGGCTTGGATCTGCAGACAGGACCGGCATGCGCCACAACTGTCGAGGCCTTCCGCCTCGGGAGGCTGTTCGCAGCTGAGCGCTTGCGCAAGGCGAATGGCCGTCAATCGTTTCCCAATCGCGTCCTCGCCGTGGAACAGATAGGCGTGAGCCAGTCGCTCATGGGTGACGGCAGACTGTAAGAAGGCGATGGATGTCTGATGACCGATACAGTCGCGAAATGGCATGCTAGCCCGCATTATTCATGATGGTTCGTCGCAAAATCGCGCAGTCGCGTTGCGAGACGGGCATGCGGAGCCGCGAGGTCCCGAGGCGTACTTGAGCAGTACGTCGAGGGAGTGAGCGGCGAGCCTGCCCGCCGAAGCTTGTCGCAGCAGCGAATCCGCGATTGTAGTAGAAGCGTTCATGGATAATTCGGGCTACCTCCGGCGGTGTGGGGAACGACGCGGTCGAGCTATCCAGCCTAGCACGATCTCGGTGAGCTCGTCCCGAACTACCTGCGCTGGCCGATTCGTATTAATGATCATCATGCGACTCGGTTCTTTGGCAGCGAGCGCCAGAAATCCCCGGCGCACCTTTCGATGAAAGCGTTCCGTCTCGCGGTCCAGCCGATTCTGTTGTCCAGGATCGTTTCGCCGTCTGGCCAATCCCACTGAGACCGGGAGGTCGAGTACGAAGGTGAGATCCGGCGTCAGCCCGCCTGTTGAGACCTTGTTGGCAGTCCGCAGCCACTGTAGACCAAGGCCTCGCGCGAATCCTTGATAGGCAAAGGTGGAGTCGGAGAACCGGTCACATAACACCACAGTGCCCTGCCGCAGCGCCGGCATGATGAGGTGCGTGACGTGTTGACATCTCGCAGCGAGGATCAGCAGAGCTTCAGTCCGAGGTGTAACTGGTTCGTGAGATGATAGTGTGAGGAGGATCTGACGAATCTTTTCTGCGAGAGCAGTGCCACCCGGTTCTCTGGTTTGAAGTACGTGGTGCCCTGCCTGAGTCAATACGTCCGCGAGGTGACGAATCTGGGTGCTTTTCCCACTGCCTTCGACTCCCTCAAGGGTAATGAACAGACCACGCTTCTGTTGTGTCTTTGTCCCCATCCTTAGGCGCCTTCGTCACTAAAGAAAACGGGCGGGATGGTATTCCAAGTGCTTGAAAATAGCAATAAAAGGCTTGCGAGGCTCTCGTCATTATCTGTATGATAACCTTCCACCTTTGTCAGCCCGTATTTATGCTGAAAACCTTGCTAAAACGCTACTTTCTGACGGGCTTGCTCGTGATCATCCCCATCTGGGGAACCATCCTCATTTTGAAGGCCATTTTCTTAGGCGTCGAGGGGATTCTTGGGGATCTTCTGGTCCGGTTGGTCCCGAGTCATTATGTACCGGGGCTCGGGATTCTCGCATTGATAGCCTTAATCTTTGCGACCGGCCTGTTTGCCACGAATGTTATGGGCCGTCAAATTGTGAAGTGGTGGGAGGGCTTGCTGAATCGTGTACCGCTCGTGCGAGGGATCTACTCGACGTTGAAATCCATGATGGATATTTTGTCGGTTTCGGATAAGGCATCATACAACCGCGTCGTGATGATTCAGTTTCCCAAGAATGGCCACTACTGTATTGCCTTCGTAACCGGTGTGACCAAGGGGGAGATGCAAGATCTTGCGCCGGAGCCCCTGATCCACGTATACGTGCCGACGTCACCGAATCCCACTTCGGGCTATTTTCTGTTGGTGCCGGAACACGAAGTCACATCAGTCGATATGAGTGTGGAAGAGGCGATGAAGCTCATCGTCTCGGGCGGGCTCTGCTCGCCGTCCACATCTCTGGCATCGGCTGTGACTGACTCGACGAAGTGGAGTGCGGTCAAACAGCCTGAAACGGGAGTGCCGATTGGATGAGCCGTTCACGAACTCCTGAAGTCTCGGTGGGAAAGAAGCCGGTCAGCTCCGACCAGCATGGGAAGGTTGCCGGCCTTGCGGTGGTCGTGATGGCTGCCGGGCTTGGGAAGCGCATGTGCTCAACACAGGCAAAGGTGTTGCATCAAGTGGCCGGCCAGGCGATGGTGCTCTATTTGGTGGGGCTTGGGTTGCGTGTCGCCGGGGATCGTGTGGCGGTTGTGGTGGGGCACCAGGCTGATCTGGTTCGCGAGGTGATCGGCCGCGCGATGTCAGGAACGACTGGTCGTTTTCCCATCGCGATTGTTGAACAACGCGAGCAATTGGGCACAGGCCATGCGGTCTTCCAGAGCCGTCCGGTGTTTGCGGTGGGCAAGCGGGGCGCTCCCTCGTGGTACCTAATTCTCAATGGCGATACGCCCTTACTTCAAGAAGCCACGGTGCGCGATCTCCTACGTGTGCACGAGACGAACCGCGCGACGGTGACCGTTCTTACCGCAGTGCTCGAAGACGCGAGCGGCTACGGGCGGGTCGTGCGTATGCATTCAGCCGAGCGGGGTATCTCTCGCATCGTCGAGGATCGTGATGCCACGGTAGAGGAGCGTGCGATTCGTGAGATCAACGTGGGCACCTATGTGGTCGACGGCGAGTTTCTCTTTAGTGCCTTGGAAAAGCTTGATCCCAGCAACGCACAAGGAGAATACTATTTGACGGACATCATCCATCTCGCGGTGGAGCAGGGACGTCGTGTCGTCGCCATGGTACTCGACAATCCGGACGAAGGACTTGGAGTGAATACGCGTCGACAGCTCGCCGAGGCAGAGCGGGCGGTGCGGGAGCAGATTCGGTACCGCTGGCTGGATGCCGGGGTGACGATGATCGATCCGGCGTCAACCTGGATCGACGCGACCGTCACGATCGGAAAAGACACAGTACTGTATCCCAACGTGACGCTCGAAGGGACAACGGTAATCGGGGAAAAGTGTCTGCTTCGTTCCTACACCCGACTGACGGATTGTACCGTCGGCAATGGCGTCGAGATCCTCGATCACTGCCTGTTTACAGCCTCTTACATTGAAGACGACGCGCACCTGGGCCCGTTCGTCCACCTGCGTCCCGGTGTCATCGTGCGGAAGAAGGCCAAGGTTGGGAATTTTGTTGAGATGAAGAAAACCGATCTGGGCGAAGGATCGAAGGCGAATCATCTGAGCTACCTGGGAGATACAACGATTGGGAAAGGGGTCAACATCGGCGCCGGCACCATCACCTGTAATTACGACGGTGTGCGGAAGTTTCAGACGGTAATCGGGGATGGGGTCTTTCTCGGCAGCGATACGCAGTTGATCGCACCGGTGACGGTAGGGGCGGGAGCCATCATCGCCGCAGGGACCACGGTGACGGAGGATGTGCCGGCGGATGCGTTGGTGATTGCGCGGGTGCCTCAAGTCAATCGTGCAGGATGGGCTGCTCGCAGGCGGGCCTTGGCGATACAAGCTCAAGTTGCTCCCACGTCTTCGAACGACGCGTCAAAGAAATCTGCGAAGAGCCAGTCGAAAAAACGGAGGTAGACAGCTCGCATGTGTGGAATTGTCGGATATGTAGGCGATCAGGAGTCTGTGCCGATTCTGATCGGCGGCCTTGCCAAGCTGGAGTATCGAGGCTACGACTCAGCTGGCGTCGCGGTTCTGAACGGCGAGAAGATTGAAGTCCGGCGCAGTGTCGGAAAACTCGCCTGTCTTCAGAAGTCGCTTAAGGAAAAAGAGCTCAAGGGCACTGTGGGAATCGGTCACACGCGATGGGCGACGCATGGGAGGCCCTCGGAACAAAACGCCCACCCGCATCGCTCGAAAGGTTGCGTACTTGTACACAACGGCATCATTGAAAACTATCAGCCGCTGAAACAGCAATTGGAGAGAGGGGGGTACAAGTTTCATTCGGAAACGGATACGGAAGTCGTGGCGCATCTCATCGATAAATATCTTCAGCAGGGCATGAAGCTGCCCGAGGCGGTACGATCCGCTACGAAGGATGTGCGAGGAAGTTATGCGCTTGCCGTCATTTCGGAGCGGGAACCGGGGACGATGATCGCGGCGCGATCGGGATGTCCGCTGGTCGTAGGGTCAACCGCCAAGGCCTCCTTTGTTGCGTCCGATGTCATGGCCATGCTCGCCCATACCCGTGACGTGACCTACCTCGAAGAGGGCGATGTGGCGGTCGTGACCGCAACCGACATCCATTTCACAGATATCGAGGGCCGGCCTGTGAAACGGAAATTGACGAAGATCACTTGGGATGCCTCCGCGGCGGAAAAGAGCGGATTCCCGCATTTCATGTTGAAGGAGATTCACGAACAGCCGCAAACGATTCTCGACACGATGCGCGGGCGCTATTCCTACGATACCGGCGAGGCAGATCTGCCGGATATCGGATTGACACCGAGACAGTTTGCTGCAGTCGGGCGGATCTGGATTGTGGCGTGCGGCACCTCGTGGCACGCGGGGCAGGTGGGGAAATATTTACTGGAGGAGATGGTCCGCACGCCGGTGCAAGTCGATATCGCCAGTGAATTCCGCTACCGCGATCCGCTGGTTGGTAAAGACGATCTCTTTATCACGATCTCACAGTCCGGTGAGACGGCGGATACGCTGGCTGCGGCGCGCGAAGCGAAGGAGAAGGGTGCGCGTGTCGTCTCGATTGTGAACGTGGTCGACAGTACCCTGGCCCGCGAATCAGACGGCGTTCTTTATACACATTGTGGGCCTGAAATCGGCGT